>JANMYZ010000370.1:0-15958 GCA_031382605.1 Planctomycetota bacterium
GCGAACAATAAAGGTATTGTTCTTGGTCAGCTCCGCTCGCGCACCGGTTGGACCGAGGTTGACCAAAAAACCCGGAACTTCCTTATCTGCGGCACAGCCAGTCGGCATGTTCCAACGACCCTGGTTAGACTCATTGGATACCGCAAATCCCCTAGGGGAAAGCGCAATACTTACTAGGCCAAGGAGTAAGAATGCAAAAAGGTAAGGGGCTTTTTTTTTCATGGATGTTGCGCTCATCATCTTTTCACTTTGTTTGTTTGGTCGCCGTCACGGATTCCGCGGCTTTCGGTGCTGATGGGTCAACGACACGCCCTTCGTCACGATAAATCTTAATCACCTCTGCCGCCCACTTACCATAGAGCGATTCAGGGTTTTTATCCGCAAATGCGTCGAGATCTTTTATCTTGGTCTGATTGGGCTTGTGAGCCAGCGTGTTGATCAACTGCACGTATCTGGTCCCTAGTTTAATTTCAGCCTTCCAGTCATCCTGCAGTAATCCTTCGTCGTAATGTTGAATTTTTTCCTTGAAACCTTCCAGCAAACTAAAGCTGGCTCGCGTTTTTATCACGGCTGCTTGAAGAGCAAGGAAATCGCCCTTCTTTTCTAAGGCTTCCAACTCGGAAAAATAGCGCACTGATTGAGCATCGAGATAACCCGACAAAGCATTACAGATGGCGGCGTCGCTGTCGCTGATCGTCTTAACGCTTCGTGCTGACTTTATCGCGCCTGCAGACTCGCTATAGTTTTTGGATACGATCGCTTTGTACGCGACATCTAATTTACCTTTTAGCGCTTTCGGATTTACGCCTGGAATACTGACCTGAACGCCTTGAATCAACAGCTTGGGGTTGCTCAGCCCAAAAACGAGAATCATGGTAGCCGTTGGGTGATTTCTCGATGAATGGTAATACGCATCGTCAGCGTAATCTCGGCCAGGAAGGACCACAAATGAACCGTCGAAACAACGCATCATGTTGAAATAAAATTTATAGTAATCCATCACCGTACGAAAAACCGTATCATCATCCGACGCCGCGTCGCCGATCAGCCCCCAGAAGAAACCCAGGCCAGGATCTGCGTGTCCGTCGGCAAGACTTCTGACGGCAATGCTCTTTGCATAACTGCGATATTTCACCAAATACTCAACTGATTCAGGGAATTCCGGGCTCAGTCGATGGGCAACGATAGCTGCTCCCGTTCGTCCGACATAATTCGTGCTCCCAGTCCCCGCCTTCCAAGAAACCGGATCAACGTATCCATTGTTCATGGTAAACTCGCCACCATAGGCAACGTAACCCGACGCGTTGGTTCCTCGATGGATAAAATCTAAGGCCCGTTTAATGCAATTCGTTGGCGCGGGAACGCCACAGCGTTCAGATAATTGCCATGCCGTTACGGCAAAAATGGTGGGGTATTGCATCGGGCCGTATCCGTTCGGACCAAAGCCACCGGTTGGTGGGCTATAGGCTGGGACGTAAGGTCCGTGACCAAACCCACCATCATATAATTGCTGGGCTCCTTCGACTTTTACCCACATTTCAGGAGATTCCTTCTTGCCGCCCGGTCCCCAAACTCCGGGGCCCCAAATTTTGATCCGCTCCGATCCTCTCGGCCCATACTGTTGTGCTGCTAAAATCTGCCCACCAGCTTTGATTGCTGGCAACACAGCCGGGTCTTTCGTTGCTAAGAAATATTCGCCCAGCGTGATCATTTGATAGGATATGTTCCAGTTCCATAAATTTGGTCCAGGTATTTCCCCAGCCCACCGCAAAATCATTTCTTTCCCAATGGCTTGATGCTTGACGTCATCGCCAGTGAACAACGCCAAGCATGTTGCTGCGCGTGAGGGTGAATGATCGCCACGATATCCCGGGTGATCCACGAAATATTTCAAGGCTTTTGCACGAAGGGTCTCTGATTTCTTGCAAAACATGGGGAAAGTGGCGCTAAAAGTACCAATTGGTTCCAACTCAATCGTGACATCGTTTGACGCAGACGACGGAGAGGTCGTGGAGGCTTTTTTTACCGGCTTCCCGCTCTTCTCGCTACCTTTCCCGCTCTTCTCGTCACTTTTTGCTTTGGATGATGAATCAGGAGTCAGATTCAAAACCAACTTTCCGTCTTTGCCTTCCGCTTTCTCAATAGCCTCGCCGAAGTCCATGATTGGTCCTTCGTAGCCATAACCACTGTAGTGATGCGGCGAGAACGGCTTACCAAAGACGCCGGTAATTTCGTCGCCAATTTTCAAACGGCCGACTGCTGGCGAATCCTTGAAGATGTAACGAACAATAAAGGTATTGTTCTTGGTCAGCTCCGCTCGTGCACCGGTTGGACCGAGGTTGACCAAAAAACCAGGAACTTCCTTATCTGCGGCACAGTCCGTCGGCTTGGCCCAGCGTCCCTGATTCGATTCGTTTGATACAGCAAAGCTTCTTGGGCACATCGCAATGCTGAGCAAGCCAAGACATAAGAGGAAACATCGCTGGCTGAAAGAAATCATAAACGCCTCACTTGTTCCACTAATGGCGGAACAGGTGGCGTAATTTCTGACAAAACACTGCCTTTCCTTGCCGTTTTCTGCTATCGGACTTCGGCCAAAGCGAAATCGAGAGCTCATTTCTCTACCAGCTTCCAAAGCAAATAACCTTATGCGCCTAAAGTGCAGCTATCGCACGTCAAATATTCAGATTCGTTGTTTATGCCTGCCCAATCTCTGCCAATGACTTGGCGAAGCGCTCGACTGATGCATCGACGCATAGCCATTCGCCAGCAGAGCATTTTCTGGCATAACAATGTGACGGCCTCGTTTGATGACGCCACCGCCCGTGCCCGCGAGTACGCTGGGCCAATTTCTTCGACTTAGTCAAGGCGCTCACGAATCAGCGAGTGCCCAAAACTCATATTCCGCCTTACGCCTTGATCATCTCGACAATCGGCTTGGTCGAATCTGCAAAAGAAGAACTCTGTAAACCCATGCACTGATGCATGGAAAGATAGAGGTTCGCCAGCGGTGTTTTTTCAGGCATCACGATATGGCGACCAGGTTTGATTACGCCGCCACCACGACCAGCCAGCATAATTGGTAAATTTTCGCGGACATGATCATTGCCGTCATGGATCGGTGAACCCCAGAAAACCATGCTATTATCAAGCAATGTGAGGCCGTTCGGCTCTTTAATCGCCTTCATACGGCCGATGACATAAGCCACCTGTTCTGCGTGCCAGATATTGATTTTACGATATTGGTCGAGCGTGTCTCCCCCGCCGCCATGATGCGACGAATCATGATGTGCGCTATGCACGCCCGGGATAAACGAATAGTTTAAGTCATTCCGTTCATGGCCAAACATAAAGGTGCCAACACGAGTCGAGTCGGTCCAGAACGCCAACGTCATCATATCGAGCATCATGCGCAGACGCTGAGTGTGATCTTTACCATCGAAAGCGACCAACATGCCCCCAAGCTGACCGATCGTGCGAGCCGCTGCAGGATCAAGGCGACGCTCTTTCGCCAGTTCCTTGATTTCGCGCTCAATTTGCTTTTCGACATCACGCACCGAGGTCAGGTATTCGTCAAGTTTGCGCTGATCCGAAATGCCAACTTTACGTTTGAGCGACGTTGCCTCCGTGCCGACGTAATCGAGCACGCTCTTTTTATCTTCAACCGTCAAAGGACGGGCATCGGCCGTACCGACCACTCCTTTTTTCCCAGGAACACGGAACAATTGATCGAACGCACGTTTCGGATCGATCTCATTGGTAACCGGCGTGGTTGGCGTGCTCCATGACAATTGATTATTATAAGCGCGCGCCCAACCCGTGTCGATGCCGCCATATGGCTTCATCATGCCCAAATTGATCGACGGGAAACGTGTCACCGACGCTGTGCAACGCGCAGCAACTTGGTCCATCGATACGCCGCCAACATTCAGGTCGGCGCCGTCAGTCCGCTTCACTACGGTGCTTGTCCATAACTGCTCATTGGTGTAATGGGCAAGGCTGTCCACCGTCGCCGCTTTATTCATCAAATGAGAAAACAATAAAATGTCGCCTGCGTAGGGCTGGAGCGGCGCAGTCATCGGCTTCAGCGTACCAATCGGTCCGGGTTGATCGACGCCCCACTCTTTGTGATAGGTGCCACAAGGCAGATTTATCATCAACATCCGCACGGGAAATTTCGGCCGCGTAAATCCAGGCCCAGAATCAGACGGGTCAGCCGCAGACAATGGCAGTGGCCCCATGGCTTCGAGCATCGGCAAAGCAATGGCCACGCCGAGTCCGCGCAGCATCGTACGGCGGGAAATTTTCCACGATGGAGTGCTCATGGCTTGCTGTCCTTCTCTTTGACCACGTCTTTACTGGTCTTCGGCGGTGCGAGTGGGCGTTTGAAGCGGAATGGAAGACTCAGAGCGACTTCGGTAACCAGTGACTGGGCTTTCCAGTCAGCAGCGCCGAGGTTCTTCACGATCTGTCGTACGGTCGAGCGGTCACAGCGTTCGACGGGGCGTCCAAGAGCATAGGACAGCATGCGCTCAACCACCGTGGTCATGATGCGCTCTTTACGCAACAGCAGTAATTTCTTGAGCTGCTGCGGTCCGTCAAATTTTTCGCCGCTGGGCATGGTTCCGACGGTATCCAACGGCTCTCTCAGATCACCGACCGTGCGCCAACGACCAATGGCATCGAAATTTTCTAAGCCAAATCCAAGCGGGTCGATGCGCTGATGACACGAATTACATGCTGGATCAATTCGATGTCGCTCCAAACGTTGGCGTAACGTACCGACGTTGGCCGCACCTTCCTTTTCCTCTTTGAAAACAGGAACGTTGGGCGGTGCCGGTGGCGGCGGATACGATAGCAACTCTGCGAGAATCCATTTGCCGCGAATGACCGGACTGGTGCGAGCTGGGCGTGAGGTGATTGCCAATACACCAGCCATCGTAATCAACCCTCCGCGCTTGCCGTCATCAACCGCGACTCGCACAAATTCACTCCCCGACGGACCTGAAAGTCCATAGTGCCGAGCTAATTCAGCATTCACGTAAACGTAATTACAATCGATCAAATCAACCAAGCTGCCATCTTTATTAAGCAACGCCTGCATGAAAACGACTGGTTCTTTCATCATCGCAGCGCGCAATGATTCATCGTAGCCACGAATAATTTTGAGATCCGGGCCAAGGCCAGCGAGCAAATTATCAGTGCCAAGCCATTGGCCCATAAACTGACTTGAGAAGATGCTGGCCTTCGGATCTGCCAGCATGCGTTTTACCTGCGCCGCTATATCGGCTGGCTCTTTAAGTTTCCCATCCTTCGCTGCCGCCGTAAGTGCCGCGTCAGGCATAGACGACCACAGGAAGTACGACAGCCGGGTCGCATACTCGTATGGATTGAGCGGCGTAGGATCCTTGCCGGCCTTGGTCTCTTCAATTCGGTAGAGAAAATTCGGCGATGTCAGCGCAGAAGCATAGACCAGCTTCACCGCCTCATCATGAATAATATTGAGCTTTTTCGCCGTCTTTTCGTAGATGGCCGAAAGTTTTTGAATCTCAGCCAAGGTCACAGGGCGCCGCCAAGCGAGTGGCAGAAAACTGGCGAGTGACGTTTCCAACGCCTTCTTCTTAGCAGCAAGGGTGACTTCACCTTTCTTGCCCTTCACTGGCTCAACCAAAAAAAGTTTTTCCGGCTTGGCTTTTTCGATAACCGCTAAAGAAACATCGACCAGTCGATCGAGCAACATCGGTGAGACGAACAACGTATCCGCGTTATTGTCAAAAGTTCCCGATCCACCGGCATTGTCTGCGGGAAAAACATCAGCCGGATTTCCGTCAACGCCAAGCAAGTCATGAATCGTGCGATTAAATTCCGTCAACGTCAGACGGTGAATGGTGACATTTCCAGGATCACTCGGAACATCGCCATTTGGGCCATCCAGCTTACGATCAATCCAGGCCACGCCCGAATCACGTTCAGCGACACTTGGTTGCGGCTTTTCCGGTGGTGGCATTTCTTGCTCAGCCAACGCTCGTCGAACGCCATCCCAAACATGATCATCTTCGACTGAGACGCCTGGTGACCTCAACTTTTCCAAGTTGAGGTCGCCCTTGTGCTTGGTCGCATTGTGGCAGTCATAACAAAATTTCCGCATCCAGGTGTGCGGATCGTCAACGTCGTCAGCTGCAATGAGCGGCGTTCCTGAAAAAGTCATCAGGAATATCATGAATAAGAGCTGGTAGCCGCACACGAAGCGCACGTGCCGTCTACGCAGCTGACCTAACCATCGGAGCATTATTGGCATGTGGACGCGTTTCTCGCTGATGTAATGCACAAAAAGGCGCTCACATTTCAATGAAAAAAACAGCTTGTCTAGGACGTTACCAGCGCTCTTTGTCGCGAAAATTGACCTCGCGCCCCAGCAGGAGTCATGAGATCTTCATCAAAGCACTTTCTCGCATTCAACCATGAAAGCGGACATGGCGTCTTCATCTAGCACCGACAACTACTCGCGAGGCGTTCCAACAACGTTATTTTTCATTTAGCGAAGCTCGCTTTCGCGATCAAATTTTTCATCTCACCGGCTAAACGCCCACGCCGCAATAGCTAAGACGAGGACCATCAATGCGACACCGCTGACGACCAACCAAACCGGAATGTCGCCTTTTTGTTTTTTGCGCAGCTTGGCTATGCGGCGGCTGTCTTCGGGAGCAAACATCGCCACTTCTAACTCGCGGATGAACTCTGACGCGTTCGCTGGACGATACCCAGGTTCCTTTTGCATAGTCCATTCAATTAATTGACTGATGGCCTTTGGTATTCCTGGAACTATTTTGCACGCTTGTGGCGGTGGTTGGTGCAAAACCTTATCCATAATTTCGTAAACGGTTTTTCCGTTAAACGGTGTTCCACCCGTGAGCGCGTGGAAAAAAGTGGCCCCAAGCGAATAGACGTCCGCTGTAGTATCCGCCTTTTGGGCATCCATGACTTGCTCTGGCGGCATGTAGGCTGGTGAGCCCATCGATACCCCCTGCATGGTCAGATTACCGCCTGAAGGAGGAGCAAAATCGCTATCACTCTTTTGATCAGAAATGCGCTTCGCAAAGCCGAGATCCAGCAATTTCGCTACGCCGCCGTTGGTCAACAGAATATTGCCGGGTTTGATATCGCGATGAATGATCCCCAATTTACTGATGTGATCGATCGCCTGCGCCACTTGCAGAATTAAATTCGACACCTGACGCCATGGTATGGCGCCCTGTTTATCAATCACGGCTTCCATGGTCGAGCCTTTGACCAGTTCCATGACCATAAAATGAATCTTGTTTTCACAGCCATGCTGAGTGACCGCCACTACATTCGGATGATTGATGCTTTTGCAGAGTTCGGCTTCGCGAATAAAACGTCGACCATTTTCCTCGTCTTTCGAGGATTCTCCGGTCAACATTTTCACTGCCACGGACTGCTTACTGCTGATGTGCTCACCCTCATAGACCACCGCCATGGCGCCCATGCCAATGCGTTTGATCAATCGGCAACCACCGATGGTGCGGCCAACTAACGGATCCGGAGGTTTGGTCGACATAGACTTGCCACAGCGAGGGCACGCAGACGACTTGCCCTCGCCTGGTGGGGCACCAGTGATCACTAAATCGCAGCTGCCGCATCGCATAAGAATAGCCATGAATATGCTTATCGTGTGCTCAGACACCGGGTTAGCCACCTTGTTTTCAATTGAATTGAAGAACCTGCCGCCCCCTCGGTCACACGCCGCTACGACCAAGGCGAATCCGTAGCTGATTCCCCCCTCCTTCTTCAGAAGGTCGAAATCATGCGGACCTTGATCGCTCTATTTTTATTGATCGGTGGCAGCTCTTTTGCCCTGCACCGTTGGTTACCGGAATTTCTGCGCATCCCATTACCTACGGCACTGGCGAACTGGGCCGTTCCCATCGGCGTGGGAATCGCAGTCAGCGGGCTACTGTTGCTGCGCCAACCACGTCGAAAACTTGCCCTCGGAGACCGGCCGTTGATATCGACGCTGGAAGAAGCGGGATTTCGCTTCACTCCCATCCCCAATGGTTGGCAAGCCGATGGAAACTGGAAAGGCGTGGCGCTGATCGTACGCAAAAGCACTGGCCACGATGCCAACCGCTTTGGTCGACCATGGACGATTGTCGTCACCATCCCTGGACTACCGTTGGAACCTTGGCCCTTTCTGCCGGAAGAGGGCCTCATTATCGAACAACGAAATAAAGACTTCCGTGTGGCGATGGCTGATCTGAGCCGCCCTGAAAAAATGCATCGCTTAGGAGAGCGACTCAATCAATTGCTTACTCCACGCGCCTAAATCACCAAACTTCACAATGCGGGAACTGCGCATGCGCTCATGCATGTTGGGTACTGCCGGGAACCACTTGTGAAGATCACCGTTCAACTTGTTGGTAGCATCTGTAAACATTGATGGAACAGGCGGTGAAGAGCCAACCTCCCTTCGACGTCGGTATTCCCACCCCTCTAATTGAGGATCCAACCATGCGCTTTCTCGCTCTCGTCGCCTGCGTCGCTCTCACGTTCACCGCCTTAGACATGAGCGCCGTCGAACGTTGCTCTCCAAACACGGGTGGTTCGGTGTGGATTGAAGGCAGCTGGCAGCAATGTGGTGGCCAGCACACCTGGCGCCCAGGATATTGGCAAGCCACGCAAACAACGACCACGGTTTACACGACGCCATCGACGACCTGGATTGAAGGCCACTGGGCGCAGGGCGCTAACGGCTCGGTGTGGGTCGAAGGTCACTATCAACAGGCGCCTGCCATCTGCACCACCGGCACCACGGTGGTCTATAATCCACCGCCCCAGGTGGTCTATGTGCAGCCGCGCCCATGCCCGCAAACCACCGTCGTCGTCAATGGCGGGCACTACGGCGGATACTACGGCGGATACCAACGTCCTATATGCCGCCCCGTTTCTCCGCATGTCACCGTCGGGATTGCTGTGCCACTTCCGGTGCCGCGACTCCCCCGCTTGTCGATCGGGCACGTGAACCACATTCCCATCCCGGTTCCCGTATTTCACCGCCGTTGAGTTGAGTCAGCGCGCCATCACCGCTAGGATGCCGACATGCCGGTGATTCTCGAAGCGCACGATTTGACCAAGAGCTATGGCTCATTCCAGGCGCTCCACGGTGTCAGCTTTAATCTTGAACTTGGTGAAGTGGTCGGATTTCTTGGCCCAAATGGTGCGGGCAAATCGACGACCATGAAAATACTCACCGGTTTTGTCGCACCCAGCGGCGGAACGGCGGTTATTGCTGGGCACGATCTATTAGCTGATCCGCTTGGCTGCCGCCGTTCGATTGGTTATTTGCCAGAAGAACTGCCGCTCTATCTCGACATGACGGTGAGTGGTTATCTTGACCACGTCGCTCGGCTCAAAGGCGTCAACGCTTCCGCTCGCCGGCGTGAAGTCGTAGATGCGATTGATGCCGCTTGGCTCGGTGAAAATGCGAATCGTCATTTGCGAAAATTATCGAAAGGAAATCGCCAGCGGGTTGGCGTGGCGCAAGCCTTGCTCGGTTCTCCGCCGATTCTGATTCTTGATGAGCCGACTTCGGGACTCGATCCGACCCAGGTGGCGAATTTTCGCGACCTGATTAAACGACTGTCTGAGCGCCATACGATTTTGTTATCGACTCACATTTTGAGCGAAGTGGAAGCCACCTGTCATCGCGTGGTAGTCGTCCATCGTGGGCGCACCGTAGCGGCCGAATCCATCGAATCCCTGCGTCGCCGCGCAGCGCAGGTCACCCGACTCACCGTGCGCGTGCGCTCTGGGGAAACCGCGGATATGCGCAACGCCCTTGCCACCTGTTCCTGGGCGACGCTGGTTTCCGCGCATGGCGACGGTCTATTAATTGACGCCGATGCCAATCATCGCGGCGAATTAGTGACGATAGCCGAACGCTTTGGTGGACTGCGTGAACTGGTAGAAGAAAGACGAAGTTTAGAAGACGTCTTTCGCGATCTTATTGGCGCGTAGAGCGCGTAGAAATTAGCTCGTAGAGAATGCGATACACCACAGCGGTCAAAGAAAACCTACGCACAGCGCTTGCAGCAACACTGGATTTTCTGCTGCCAGCGGTCTGCCCGGCATGCCAAGTCGCGGCTGGACCGAAACTCTGTAGCACCTGCACCTATCAGCTGCCAGCGCTCTGCGATCCCTGTCCGTGGTGCGCCGCACCACGACGCGCGCAGGATGAGCGCTGTGCTCATTGCGACGGCGCCGGAATACCGCACCTCTATCGCGTTCAGGTACACCACGTTTATTGCGGCGAAGTGCAAAGGCTGATCGGGTTAGCCAAGACGGTAGGACGGCCCGCCGCTGTACGCGCTTTGAGTGAATTACTGCCGAGCTTGCCACCCGATGCTCCCGATGCTGGAGTGGTGGTGCCCATACCGCCTTCCCCTGGGCGGCGCCCTGGACCACACCTGGGAACTGCGCTGGCAGTTGCCTGCGCGCGGCGCAGCCACCTGCCTTTTCGTCGGCTTTTGGTCACGACTCGACTGGGCGCTGAACAGCACCGATTGTCTCCGCGAGAACGCCGCGCCAATGTGATTGGTTTATTTCACTGCCCCTATCCAGCGCCTGCTTATGTGGTGTTGGTTGACGACTTAATCACCACCGGAGCCACTGCCAGTGCAGCGGCAGCAGCGCTACGAATCGCGGGCGCCAAGCGGGTAGATCTTCTGTGTCTCGCACGCACGCCCAAACACGGTGAATTCACCGCCAGTACGCTTTCGATTCCGGCGGCAGAACATCACCTCGTTACTGCCAAAAGTTGATGCTTAAATAGCTCAGTAAAGAATCACAGAACCGAGGTCATGAAGTTCTTCAGCGCCACGAGCTGGGCTGGCGATAAACGATCTATCAGTTCGAATAATTCACCCTTGGTGGTGTTCGCTGGCGAAGCTCCGGTGCTCACCGCAACATATCCCTGGGTATTTTTTCGCTCAATAGCAGCCGATTCACCGTCAGAGTTGGCTGATCGCGACACGGCGAGCAAATCTTTATACGCCATCTCTGACAAACCAAGGAGTCCTCGCAGTTTGTCATGAGTGGACTGGCGACCGGGCAACTCGCCGCGTTTCAGTAATTTCCCGGCCGTCAAAATGCTGAGATCAGCGGCCTCGGCGAACTCTTTTGTGCTGAAATGATGTTCCTCTACCAGGACTAACAAAGCGGCATGAAAAGGATTGAGCGCGTTGTCGCTTTGGCGTGGTGCCTCTGCCGGCAGCGGATTGGTTTTGCTTTTCGTCAATGCCGCCGCGAAAGCAGCTTCGCTCAGACCCAGAGCCTTGGCCAATCGCGTCAACACCGATTTGGGGCTCGGCGGCTGACCGCTGGTGATCAGCTTCATCACGCTGACGTACGGCAGGTCGTGAGCGCGAGCAAAAGCCGCGACACTCGTCCCGTTCCGCGCAATGGTGTCGGACACTATTTGGGCCAAACTCGGGGTCATTTCATCAGTAGTTGGGCTCACCAGACGGCTCCTTATTCATAGACACTCACAACAGACTTAACATGACAGAAGCGACGTAGATAACGAAGATCGCCAAAGAAGGAATCCCAAACATTAGGAAAGTGCCCAGTTCACGTCACCAAACCATCAACCGCCTACTTCGACGGAAGATCCCAAGTCTGCCCTTCACAGGCAGCAGAGAGCTTCCACTTCGCCGCCGGAGCGACTAATTCAGTGTAGCGTTTGGCATCCATAAACAGCCGGGTGACCTGCGGATCGCTGGCCATCGGGTCATGGTGGAAAATGACCAGCTCGCCGATGTTGGCATCGCGGAAGAAGTCGATGAAATTGAAGATCGTCGAGTGGCCGAAATTGATGTGGTCGTGATAATCGAGAAATCCGTACATCGCATCGACGATGACGACATCGGCCCCCTCAACAAATGAGGCGTAGACATCTGCTGCTTTGCCGGGGTTTTTCGACACCTCGGTGTCGGTCAGATAACAGACTGAACGTCCACCATGATCGATACGATAGCCGTAAGCCTTATCAGGGTGGATCAGCGGCAAAATACGGACGGTGGCTTCACCCACCGTCGTCGATTCACCTTCCGGCAATTGATGGCAATTGATGCTGCTTTTGAGCATATTCCACTTCACGGGGAAATGCGCGTCGTCCATTTGAGTGGTCAGCAGACGCTGAGCGTCGCTACGTCCTGACCACACATCAATCTGCCGTCCTGGGATGTAAATCGGTCCGAAGTAGGGAAACCCGCAGATGTGATCCCAATGAAAATGCGTGAAGAAAAAGTGCAATCCGTGCTGCTGATCCCGACCATCGTTTTTCATGTGCAGTCCCAGACTGCGCAAACCCGTGCCTGCATCCAAAATACAAGTCTGGTTGTCCAACTCGACCTCGACACAACTGGTGTTGCCACCGTAAGTCCAGCTATGCGGCGTACGATCAAGATACGCCTCAATCGCCTGCGGACTTGCGAGGTCAGCCGGCTGTGCCTCTGCCAACAGGGCGCGCGCTTTCTCGCGCAACTGCGCCGAATTCATGGGGGTAGCCAACGAACCTCTTACTCCCCACATGCGAACGCGCATCTTTACTCTCCTTGGCTGGTCACCGAGCCGTCGAACCCTAGATGCCGAGCGCCAAGGCGCAAGCCGGGGCAGAAGATCCCCGTGCGTCTGACATTCAGACCTGAACCGCCACGTCCCGAGTGGTATCCAACCGCAAAAGCAGTAACACCTGAGCCATGCTTACCACGCTTGAGATCTCTAGCCGCGCCATCCGTTTGATTCGCACTGACGCGAAGCGGATTCAAGACCTTGAGGTTTTCCCGATTGCTGCTGGCACGGATCCACTCGACGCCTTGCGGAACGCCCCCTTGCCATCGCCACTCGGCAAGGTGCGCGTGGTGATGTCGCACGGTGACATGCTGTTGCGCACCATGCTCCAGCCGCCGGGCACAGCGGAACGAATTGACCGCATGGTGCATTTCGAATTACAAAACAGCGGCGACGAGCCGGTAGCTGTCAGTTGGTTCAGCGCCGAGGTCCCAGGCGCTGACGATTTGCGTTTGCTGACCATGACCACCAAACAAAAACTCATTGATCAGCTCAAAAAAGCATTGGCCAAACACGGCGGAAAACTGGCGGCGCTGACGCATCCCGCGGTTGGACTCTTCGAAAGTTACCGTGCCACAGTAGGCTTAGAAAGTGGCAGCGGAATCTTAGTTGATGTCGGTGGCGCGCACCTGCACGTCGCACTTATCCACGATGGCCAATTAGTCTTTGTTCGTACGCAGACCCCAGGCATGGATGATTTGGTGCGCGCCGTCGCCGAACTGCGCACATTAACAGAAAACGACGCTACCGCTTTAGTCGCAAAGCTCGGCAAAGGTGCGCCGTCCGATCTACACGAAACCATCAAACGCCAAGTGAATCAGCTCGCGGGAGTTCTGAACGCCAACGTACGCTTCGCCAAAACCCAACTTAAATTCGATGCGTTGGATCCTAAAATCATCTGGCTCGCTGGCGCCGGTGCGCAGGTGTACGGTTTCATTAATGCCCTCAGCGAACGCATGGGCATGCCCGTGCGGCCGCTCAATCCTTTCGCTGGTACTCAGATCAACGCGGCCCAAGACTTGCTCGATCGCCAAGCTGCACTGCCAAGCCCCTGGGCAGCGGGACTTGGTATTGCCCGCGCCACCACGGTCACGCTTGATGCGCTCAACGACGAACGCGGCCGACACGAAGAATTTTGGCGCACCAAAGGCGCATTACGCGCCGCCGCTGCCTTGGTCGCAACGTTATTTATTTTCGCCCTGGTGCGGCAACAAACCAACATCATGGCAGCCGAATCCTCGGTCGCGACCCTGAGTGGCAATGGCACTGGATTGGTACCCGTGGCCAAAGAAAAACACCAAGCACTTCACGAACTCAGCACCACCAAAGATCTCGATACCTCGCGCTTGGCATGGATCGACGGTGAACGCCGGCCCGGACGTATCGCCTTAGAAATCCTGGGCGCCATCGCTGCGCAGAGCAATCCCACGGACTGTCCGGTATTTTTACACTCGTATAAGCTGAAGCGTCAACCTGGACTGGTGACGGTAGAAATTGAAGGGCACGCCGAAGGGAATGGAAAAAATGCCACCGATACCGTGCTGCACAATTTCGAACGCGGTTTGATCAAGCGCTACCTGCCGATTGTTGCGATCAAACAATTACCGAAACCCATCGACAGCAGCCGTCAACAATTTCACTACATCCTAACCATCACTGATCAACCCGCCGAGGCCAAGCCCACCAAAGGCCAAGGTTTCACCCTTGATCTGACCGTGCCCAATGGTGTTGAATTTGATAGCGCAGCACGTGCCGCCGCCCTGCGTGCGCGAACCGATCAAGATGTGGTGACCGTCCTCGTCAGCACGCTCGCAGGCGGAAAGCCACAGTCCGTATCGATTCCCTTCAAGAACTAACGGTTGGCGTCTGACCATTATGGCCACCTCCGACAATGACGTGGTCGCAGCGCAATACCTGAAGGCGCTGGCGCAAGCGCTGCCCAAAGAGCTTGCCGAAGTTTTGCTTCCGCCACTGCGTTTGCGCGCCAATGCCAGTCGCTTAATCGTCGCCGTGCCCAACGCCGTGTGGCGCGACGTCTTTCAAGACCTTGCCGCAGAACATCTGCGCGGCTTGCTCAGACCCAAAGGCCTCAGCTTGCAAGTTATTTGTCGTTTAGATGTCGCCAATCGCTCGACCACCAACGACCAACGTTTCACTTCTTTCTTACAAGATCCCGGCAATCAACTCGCTTTGACCGCTTGCCGTCGTGCGGTCGAAGCCCCAGGCTTAGAACATAATCCACTCTACCTGCACGGTCCCGCTGGCTGTGGCAAAAGTCACTTACTGACCGCCATTGCTGCCGAATACCGAAACATGCTTGATGAGCACGCCGTGGTGGCTTTTACCGGCCCTGACTTCGTCGCACGTGAAGCGCAACGCTTAGCCGAACGCGGCAGTTCTCCGCTGCGGCAACGGTTGGATAAAGCAGCGCTGATCATCATCGACGCCGTCGATGCGTTGGCGAATCGCGCACTGGCGCAGGAAGAACTCTTTCACCTCATCAATAGTGCTTTGGAACGCGGCCAACAATTGGTGATCTGTGGTTCCGCCGCGCCGCGCAAACTTGCTGGCTTCGAAGACCGTCTGATCAGTCGCCTTGCCTGGGGACTTTCTGTCGCCATCGAACCGCCACATGCTGAAACACGACTCGCATTATTGCGTCGTCTCTGCGACCAAGCCGCCAATGATATTTCAGCCGACGAACTGGTGCGACTGGTCGATACTTTCGCACCGGATATGCACCAAGTGGTCAAGCTTGCCGAGCGACTTCGCGAGGGCGAACGCCCTGGCGCCAGTGCCGACTACGCCAGCTTCGATCGCATCGTGCAAGTGGTGGCAGAGCGCGCCCATTTGCGTCCAGGCGATCTCTCTAGCAAACGCCGTCATCGCGAAGTCGCGCAAGCCCGGCAAATCGCTCTTTTGCTCGGTCGACGACTCACTGGCCACAGCCTTGATGCCCTCGGCGGCATGATTGGCGGGCGCGATCATTCAACGGTGTTGTATAGCATTCGTCAGGCCGAAGAACGCGTCGCCAACGATCCCGCGCTTCAACGCGACGTGGCAGAAATGACGCAAAAAATTCTCGACCGCGCACAAGACGACTAATCGTTCGCTGAGCAAACCGCTCACACTTACTTCGGCGGCGGTATTTTCTGCGGTGTTTCTTTAACCGGAGGACGACGCTCTTCGCGCACGGGCGGCTTCGGAATCGATCCGTTCATGCCAGGCTTGGAGCCACCCTGCCTTGGCGGTTTGGGCCCACCTTGGCCAGCCGCCGGTGGTACTTTGATTGCACCCGCAGCGGATGCAT
>JANMYZ010000412.1:0-8865 GCA_031382605.1 Planctomycetota bacterium
CCGCGCGGCTTGGCCAATTCACCCGCCATACGCACGGAATCATTCATCCCGCCGCCCTGGGTACGCATGAAACCAATGCGATTGCCCAGTTCGAGCCATGCCTGGCGGCATTCGTCCGCATCTTTGAAGCGGTCCTGCGGAGTCTTGGCCAGCATGCTCATGACCATCTCGCTGACCTCTTTGGGGAGCGCGGGATTGAGCTGGCGCGGCGGGGGAGGAGTGAACTCCCGCTGCTTGGTCATGATTTCAAAAGACGATTGCCCGGTGAACGGTTTCTCACCAGTGAGCGCGAGATAAATAGTAACCCCAAGTGCATACACATCAGAGCGGCCATCGAGCTTGCGCACCATGCTTTGTTCGGGGCTCATGTAGGCCGGCGTGCCCATAGCCAATCCCACTGCCGTCATATCGGTGGCGTCGTTGCGCGTGACATCTTTAGCCAAACCAAAATCAGCAATTTTCGCGATTCCATCTAGGGTAATCAGAATGTTATCTGGCTTGATATCGCGATGAACAATACCGCTGGTGCCGACATAGGCGAGTCCAGCCAGGCATTGCACGATCAATGGCGAAAGGCTTTCGACTGACATCATCACGCGATCAGAGATCTGCTTCGAGAGGCTGAATCCCTCGATGAATTCCGTCACCATGTAATAGATGCCATCGGTCTGGCCGAAATCGTACACCGCCATGATATTGGGATGATTGATGCGGGCGATCGACTTAGCTTCACGTTCAAATCGTTTGATAAACTCGGCGTTATCGCACAGCGACTTATTCAGAATCTTTACCGCGACAACCCGATCGAGGCTGACTTGGCGACCTTTGTAAACCAAACCCATGCCGCCCTGGCCAACCTTTTGAACTAATTGGTAATTCCCGAACATCTTTCCCAAGTATGGATCAACTTCTTCGGCCACTGGCTCATCGCTGTTCGAAACCACTTTGGCCGATGGCAAATCGACCACGACTGACAGATCGCGATCGGCGCTTGAATCAGGCGCACGAAACTCAGGCGTCAAATTCAATGCCCCGCTCTTGCTCCCGCCATTTGCCTCAGCCGAGACCTGAGGAAGGTCAGGCATCCCTGGAAGATCTGGTAAACTCTGAAGTTTATCAGATGGCTGGCTATCTTTGTCGAGCACCATGCGTGAAGAGTCTTTCGGGCGGGAGTCTAGAACCGGCCCAAAGCCAAAACAAGCGTCCGAAAGATACTTACGCAGGTTTTGGTGCAGCTGTGCCGCGCACTCCTAACCGGATAGAAGATGCGATTTTCGTCCATCAGCGAACGCCGGTCTCGTCGAAATCATCAACCTACTATGCCGTGAGCTCTTATCCCAGGGTTTGCAGGTGATGTTCGGCCTCAAGTGCTGCCATACAGCCCATGCCCGCTGCGGTAACCGCCTGACGATAACGATGATCGCGCACGTCGCCCGCTGCAAACAAACCTGGAACATTCGTGTGACACCCGTGGGTAACCTCGATGTAGCCGTTTTCGTCAAACGTCAGGCCACTGTCCTTGAGAAACGCGGTGTTCGGCGTGTGACCGATGGCCATAAAGACGCCCTTCACGTCCAAACGCTTTTGTGTGCCGTCGCGGGTATCGAGCAACGTCACGGCCTCCATCTTGTTTTTCGCGTCAGTGAAGTACCCGCCCAACGTTTGATGCCAGACCAGTTCAATCTTAGGATTCTTCATGGCGCGTTCAGCCATGATCTTCGACGCGCGCAATTCACCGCGCCGATGAACGAGATAAACTTTGCTGGCGAACTTGGTTAGAAAATTGGCTTCCTCACAGGCGGTGTCGCCACCGCCAATCACGGCGACCGGCACATTTTTATAAAATGCTCCATCGCACGTAGCGCAAGCGGTCAGACCATGCTTGCGATTAGGTCCATCGGTGAGGAATTCTTTCTCTTGCGGTAAGCCCAAGTAACGCGCGCTTGCTCCAGTCGCGATGATCACGGTTTTGAATTCGGCCTGCTCTTCCGTGCCTTGATACAAATCACTCCAATGCAGAACAAAAGTCGCACCCTTCTTTTCGACTTTGGTTACTTCGCAGCCTTGCTTGATCTCAGTGCCAAAGCGCGTGGCCTGTTGCTCACAGCGGACCATCAGTTCGGGTCCCATAATGCCGTCGGGAAAACCCGGAAAATTTTCCACCTCCGTGGTCGTCGTCAGTTGGCCGCCAGCCTGTTTGCCAGTGAACAGCAGCGGCGCAAGATTCGCGCGAGCGGCATAAATGGCGGCAGTATAGCCAGCAGGACCGGAACCAATAATAGCGAGGTTGTTCATGTGCGCTCTCATAAGGGATGAGCGTAGAGCAAACCGGTCCCAGTTCCCGGGTCAAGCACGCGGCAAAGAAGTCGCCACCAATCACCGCGCAGCGTGGGCGCCCAATACCCTTTCGCCATGTTCGATAACCGCCTGACGCAGCGACGCCACCGACGCTCCAAAATGCGATAAATGCGTGCAAAACGCTGAATGCCCGCGACCGCTGCGATAGTCAGGCTGCCGACTTGGCGCAGCCAGATAGCGCTCCATCACCTCGACCGCATCATCGACTAAGAATACGCCGAGGTAGAACACCAGCTTGGAGGTCTGCCGCAATGACGCGCCCAAGACCTTCCGCTCGATGCCATCAGCGCCAACCATGACTAAGTCGCCGTGTCCCCGGCACGCTGGCGCTACTCCACAGAGCGACGCCACCGCCGGACGTAACGCGGTGTTCACGCGATCCAAATAACAGGTGGTGCCCAATTCACTGTTCCGCAAACGAATGGCGACCACCACCATGCCAGGAGCCAACACCACCGCCCCTCCACCAGACACTCGTCGATGTATCGGCCGATGATCCGCCTGCGCGTTCTCGATTAACAATTCACGCGCAGGATCCTGATGTCGCCCAATCACCACGCGCACATCTTGCGGTTCAAACACCCGCAACCACGGCTGTGATACATCAAGGATCGACTCGCCGAGTGGATCTTCGATCCCACCCGGATTAGGAGAAATAACATCAGGGCTAAGTTCGATGAATCCTTGTGTCATGTCGTATGTCCGAGGTCCGATGTCAGAGGTCTTTTGACATCGGACATCGGACGAGTGAGCAAAGCGAACGATCGGACATCGGACATCAAAAAGACATTTATTGGTGCACGCACACACCCAGCGCATCTGCCGCTGCTTCCATCACGGCTTCCGACAACGTCGGATGCGCATGGATGGTCTCCATGATTTCCTTGGCGGTGGATTCCAGGCGCATGGCCAAGCTCAGTTCTGCAAGATTTTCCGTGGCGTCGTAACCGACCAGATGCGCGCCGATGAGTTGATCGAACTCGGCGTCGAAAATCAGTTTCACCATACCTTCGGGATGACCGATGGCTTTGGCCTTGCCAGAGGCGGCGTACGAAAAGCGGCCGATCTTGATTTTCTTGCCAGCAGCAATGGCTTTTTTCTCGGTCAAACCGAGCGAAGCCACTTGTGGCTGACAATACGTACAGCCAGGAATCTGCGTGTAATCAACTGGCGCAGGATGACCGACGATCTGACCAACCGCAGCTTCACCTTCAAAGCTAGCCTTGTGCGCCAACAGTTGTTTGCCCGCGACGTCGCCAATGGCGTAGACCCCCGCGACGCTGGTGAGTTGGTTCGCATCGACGGCGATGAAGCCGCGTTCGTCGAGTTTCACTCCCGCTTTATCAAGCGCGAGCGCTTCGGTATTGGCCAAGAAACCAACCGCGACCAAAACTTTTTCAACTTCGATGATCTCGGCCTTACCGTCCTTTTCGAGGTGCACCGCAACGACGCCTGGCTTTTGTTCCAACTTCACGACTTTCGTACTCGTGCGAATGGCGATGCCTTTTTTGGTGAACTCACGTTCGACGACTTTCGCAATCTCGTGGTCTTCAACCGGCAACACCTGATCAAGCACTTCGACCACGGTGACTTTGGTGCCCAACGTCGATAAGAAATAACCGAACTCCATGCCGATGGCGCCTGCACCAATGGTGAGCAGCGACTTCGGTTGCTCGGTCGTCGCAAGTAAATGCCGGTAATTCACCACCTGTTTGCCATCGACTGGCAAGTGCGGGAACGTGCGCGGCTTATGGCCGGTAGCGATGATGATGTTGTCAGCAGTTACGTTTTGACTGGTACCATCTGCCTTAGCGACAGCGACGGTTTTGGCATCAACGAATGAGGCCGTTCCGTTCAACACCGTGATCTTGTTCTTCTTCATCAAGAACTCGATGCCTTTGGCCATCGCCGCAGCGACGTCGCGCGAACGCTTCATCACCGCCGGGAAATCAGCACGAACATTATCAGCCAACAAGCCAAAATCTTTCGCGTGCTTAAAACTCTCGAAAATCTCAGCGCTCTTGAGCAACGCCTTGGTTGGAATGCAGCCCCAGTTCAGGCAGATACCGCCCATATGTTCACGCTCAACGATGGCCGTTTTCTTGCCGTGTTGAGCAGCCTTGATAGCCGCGACATAACCGCCGGGACCGGCGCCGATGACAAGAACTTCGTAATCAGACATGGGAATCTCTCTCGGTGGAATCAGGTGATAGAATGAGGATCGCCGCGGCCCTCACAGTGCCAAAGCGCGGACAGATCACGTGATCCGTGGATCACCGCGATCATAATCACGCGCTCAGGCTCCAGACGGTAAAGGATGCGGTAGGGATGATGAAATAACTCGCGGATCATCGGGTCGGCGAACTCTGGAACAATCCGGCCGCGTTCAGGGTACGTTGCGAGAGATCCTCCTTTATCGTGCAACGCACTACCAAAATCTTCGCCATACGACCACGAATCACGGGCGATGTACAAGACGATCGCCTGCAAGTCATCCCAAGCCGAGTCTGACCAGACAATATCCAAGGGTTGTCCTTAGCGCCGCAAGAGGGCATCAAGTCGACGGCGAACTTCCTCATGGGAAATGACCTTCCCCTCCGCCACGTCCTTGAGTCCGCGTTCGACCTTTCGGCGAACATAAAGATGATATTCGAGATCTTCCCACGTCGCGTTTTCAGGAAGACTTTCGATCACCTTATGGGCCGCATCCTTGAGTGCACTCATGGAACCTCCTCGGCGTTCGTCGTCGCGTATGGGTGGGTAGGGTGGCGAAAGAGCCGTCAGACCAGCAACGTTGCCGGAGCTTCGAGCAATTCGCGCAGCGTCTTCATGAACGCGGCGGCGTCAGCACCGTCGACCGCGCGGTGATCAGCGCTGAGCGTCAGGCGCATCACTTTTCCTGGGACGACGCTACCGTTCTTCACCACCGCTTCATCTTTAATGCCGGCGACGGCGAGGATGGCGACTTGTGGTGGATTGATGATCGCGACGAACTCAGCGATACCGAACATACCGAGATTACTGATGGTGAAGCTGCCGCCTTGAAACTCAGCGGGCTGCAATTTTCCTTCGACCGCTTTCTTAGCCAGCGCACGCACTTCATCGCCAATTTGCTTGAGATTTTTCGTATGGGCCTTGGCCACAATCGGCGTAATCAAACCATCTGGGATGGCGACCGCGACGCTGATGTCAGCACTATCGTAATAGCGAACCGAGTTGCCATGGAACGTGGCATTGAGTTTCGGATGAGCGCGTAAGGCGAGAGCTGAAGCGCGCACGATCAGATCATTGACCGTCACTTTGAAACCATCGAGCAAGTTGACTTGTTCGCGCAGCGCAACCAACGCACCAGCGTCGACTGATTCGCTGACGTAGAAATGCGGGATGGTGGTCTTCGCTTCGAGCAAACGCTTGCCGATGATTTGGCGCATCTGCGACATCGCGACATCGCTGTTGGCGGCATCAGCGCGCAACACTTTCAGCTTGGGTTTTTCAGCCTTGGCTGCGCCTGCGCCAACAGCGCCGATTTTGGCAGTGCCCGCTTTAGCGGCGGCTTCAACGTCCCGACGGACGATACGGCCATCAGGGCCAGTGCCCTTGACGGCGCGTAGATCGACGCCGAGTGACGATGCGATTTTCGCCGCGACGGGCGACACGCGGACGCCTTTCGACAATCCAGCGGACGAACTCGGCGCAGGCGCAGTGACAGCCATGGCTACCGCGACCGCAGCAACTGGAGCTGGAGCAGCAACTGGTGCTGCGACCGCGCCACCGGGAGCCAATTTAGCATTCGTCAGCTTGGCCTTGGCCACGGCCGCCTTGACGTCCTCGTCACCCTTGGTGGTGAAAATCGCCGCGACTTGATTGACCTGGGCCATAGCGCCAGCGGGAATTAAAATTTCTGCCACCGTGCCGCCATCCAAAGCTTCCCATTCGACGACCGCTTTATCGCTTTGGATTTCAGCGATGACGTCGCCGCTCTTCACTTTGTCGCCGGGCTTCACGCGCCACGAAACGATGGTGCCCTCAGTCATGGTCGGGGATTTGGCGGGAACGAGTTGTTCGATGATCATGGGATGATGTCCGAAAGTGCTAAATGGTTCGAGGCGTCAGCGACTGTTCTTCATGATAAAAAATCAGCGGTAGCAGGCTTTCTTGACCGCAGCGATAATGCGATGCGGTTTAGGCAGCGTTTCATGTTCCAGATTCGCGGCGTAAGGCATGGGATTTTCAGTGGTGGTCACGCGACCAACTGGCGCATCCAGATCATCGAATACGCGTTCCATCAATTGAACGGCGACTTCGGCGCCGATGCCGCCGGTCTGATAACATTCTTCGACGACGACACAGCGATTGGTTTTACGCACTGAATTGGCAATCAATTCGATGTCGAGTGGCTTGACCGTGCGCGGATCGACGACCTCGCAGGAGATGCCTTCCTTCGCCAATTCTTCCGCTGCTTCCAGCGCCCAATGGACGCTGCGGCTGAACGCCACGATCGTGCAGTCGGTGCCTGCGCGTTTGATGTCGCCCTTGCCGAACGGAATGGTGTATTCCGAGGTCGGGATGTCTTGCTCGTAATTGTAGAGCATTTCATTTTCAAGGAAGCACACCGGATTGTTCTGCCGCAGCGCGGTCTTCATCAGACCTTTCGCTTCGTACGGCGTCGACGGGCTGACCACGATCAGACCAGGAAAATGACTATAGAGCGCTTCAACCGCGTGGCTGTGTTGCGAGCTGACCCGTGGGCCAGCGCCGTTTGGTCCGCGCATCACCAATGGAATCGGGAACATGCCGCCGGTCATGTAACACATCTTCGAAGCGTTCGAGATGATTTGATCGAAGGCGGGAAAACTAAAGTTCCACGACATGAACTCGATCACCGGACGCAGGCCCGTCATCGCGGCGCCGACGGCCAAACCAGCAAAGCCGGATTCGGTGATCGGGGTATCGATGACGCGTTCGGCACCGAACTCATCAAGCAGACCCTTGGTCACCTTGTAAGCGCCATTGTACTGCGCGACTTCTTCACCCATGATGAAAATATTCGGGTCGCGTTTCATTTCTTCGTACAGCGCTTGGCAAATCGCCATACGCATGTTCACCAACTGCGTGCCATCTGAGAGCAAAATGCCCTTATGGCCATTCAGCGGCTCGGTCTTGGATTGGATCGGGCGTGAAGCCTTCAGCGGGGGAGCCGTCAGTGCGGACATCGTGGAATCCTCGAAATTGCGACGGGGTACAGACGCTGGACGTAATTGATGGACTTATTCTGCGTAGACGTGACGCGTCAGTTCGCTGAGCGGCGGTTCTGGACTTTCATCCGAGAACTTCACCGCTTCCATGATTTGGGTCATCACTTGCTCTTCGACTTGCTCAACGCCAGCGGCAGTCAGCCAGTTTTCAGCAAGCAAATCGACCTTAATGCGTTCAATCGGGTCGAGCGCTTTATAGCGATCGACTTCTTCCTTGGTGCGGTAGGTCGCCGCATCGGAAACCGAGTGGCCGCGATATCGATAGGTTTTGGCTTCAATCAACACCGGTTTGCCGGTGCGCGCCAAAGCGATCGCCTGCTGCGCAGTTTTCCACGAAGCATACAAATCTAATCCATCAAAAGTAAACGACGCCATGTTGTAGCCGGGCGCTTTGGCCGCCGCGATGTCTTGCACGGACGACGCACGCGTGCAGGCAGTGCCCATACCGTACATGTTATTTTCGATGACGTAGATCGCAGGAAGATTCCATAACGACGCCATGTTCAGCGATTCATGGAAAGTGCCCTGCGGTGACGCGCCGTCACCAAGATATGTCACGCTGACGCCGCCAGTCTTTTTATATTTAGCCGTGAACGCCGCGCCGGTACCGACCGGAATCTGACCGCCGACGATACCGTGACCGCCGAGCATGTTCTTCTCTTTCGAGAAAAAGTGCATCGAGCCACCTTTGCCGCGCACGTTGCCGGTCACCTTGCCGAACAATTCAGCCATCAACTCTTTCGGATCAAGACCGCACAAAATACCCAGCGCGTGGCAACGATAGCTGGTGACGGTCGCATCACGTTTAGGATCGAGGTGGTCGTAGAATCCCGTCTGCACCGCTTCTTGACCAATATAAGCATGCAAGAATCCAGCGATTTTTTTCGCCTCGTACGCTTGACTCGCACGTTCTTCAAAACGACGAATCAGCAGCATCTGCCGATACATCTTCAACAGACGCTCTTTGCCAATTTCCTGACGGACGGCTTTGGCGTCGATGGTAGACTGAGCAGCACTGATCATTCACAACCTCGCGTCACTGGTGTTTGGCGCGAGCGGCAGCCGCCGTCGCGTACGGCAAGCCTGGTTACTTCTTTGGTTCGTCGAGCGTAATTCCCGAGCGAGGCACAGCAGGGACGACTGCGTCCACTGCGGGGGCCGCAACCGATGGAACTGCGGGGACCGCAACCGGAGGTACAACTGGAGCGGTAGGTACCGCAACTGGAGGTAACGCAGGAACTGCGGGGACCGC
>JANMYZ010000426.1:0-12382 GCA_031382605.1 Planctomycetota bacterium
TCGACTCCATCGACTCCCGTCGTTCCCATCGCGTTGGCGCCAAGCGTGGTTTCAGCGGCTTTGATAGCGAGCGTACCAACGTTGTCGTTGGCCAGCGTTTCGACGACTCCCTCGTTGCTCAATACGACCATTCCCGATGTGGGACGCGATGGCGCCAACGCAGCGATGCAGGCGTTATCACTTGCCGGTGTGCGGCCACGTCAAAATTCAGAAACCCATTCCGCACCAACGCCATCACCGTTGATTCATCGCCTGGGCGCGCAGGTCAACGCAGCAGAACTTCCCACGCAGGTAACCGAGGTCGCCGTTCGTCATGAGCCGCCCTCCGCGATGGATGCCGCCGTGGCCCACGTGATGCGCGAACAAATTGCAGAAACCGTCATAAAACCACGGTCGCTGGCCGACTACGATATGGTTTTGGCGCTGCCTATGCAGGCCCAGGGCCAACCAACGCCAGCGCGACTTGCGGTGGCCGAACGTCATACCGCTGGCGGCACGGCGACGTTTGTACGAGTCGATGCGGAACTCACGCATCTTGGCCCACTCAGCGTGCGCTTGTCTGGCATCGATGGTGGTGCGATGGCGATCACCGTGATGGCCACCGGGCCAGCGTTGGCGGCATTGACGGCAGCATTGCCGGACCTCAGTGAAAGTTTGCGTCACCTTGGTTTAACCGCTGGTTTGCGCGTCGCTGATTTAGCTGAGGACCATCCTCATGGCTGACCCAACACGCGATAAATCAGCGTCACCGTCCTCTTCATCCCCTGACGCAGCACGACCAGAAGCGCGGCGGCGCGCGGTCGCTTTGCGCTACGACGACGCACACGAATCGGCGCCACGAGTTTTGGCCAAAGGTCAGGGTGATGTCGCCGAGCGCATTATCGCGCTCGCTGAACTGCACGGCATTCCGCTCCATCAAGACAACGATTTGGTGCGCTTGCTCGGCGTCCTCGATATCGACATTCAAATTCCTCCAGCATTGTACCGCGCACTAGCCGAGGTATTGGCGCATTTATACCGCACCAACGCGCAAGTCGGCGAACAACGCCAAGCACGAAAAAATACGGAAACGCTTTAATCCTATAAAACGCAGTAGAGAACTATTTTACCGCCAAGCCGCCAAGAGCGCAAAGGACTTACAGCAAAATCAAGCTTCACCTGTTTAGCCCGTTTAGTGAAGCCCTTGATCATACGAAATTAAATTTAAAACCTTGTTTTTCCTATGTGCCCCAACGGGGGTATAGCGTCTTTGCGACTTTGCGGTGGAAGTTTGAATTCCTACTGCGGTTTTAGGTTACAATGCCTTTTCTAGGCCGTTTCTCAGCAGGCGCTCTACGCTGACACCGCGCCTTTGACGGCGTAGCCTTCGGCTGGCAGATCGTGATCGAGTGGTTCGATGCGCAGGCGGTCGGCGAAAAAGCCATTGCGGATCGGTAGGAACGCATGACTCGATACCAGTAAATCGGTGCCGAGGCGACGATTGAAATGCCCTAACGCGATGGCGCGACGTTCGACGCCGCTGGCGTCTTCGCCCAGGTCAATGCCAATAGCAACGCGGGCCTGAAAGCCTGAATTTTCCACCGCCGCCAGCAGAGCGAGGGCGGTACGTACGGCACTGGCTTGTGGGTGATCTTCAGGGCCCAGCGCGGTGAAGATGATCATCACGCCGGTACTCATCACGCGTTCAGGCACACCATTGTGAGTGCGCGCGGCGTCGAATAATAATGGCAATATTTGCGACAACACCTGACCCAACGCGGCGCGATGGTTAAGCGGGCCATCGCCTTGATCTAGGTCGCAGTACAAGCGCGCGGTCAAGCCGCTACCAGAGGCAGGTAACGAAGCGACGCGATTGAGCTGTGCGGAAAGCGCATGCGCCACGAAGCCCTCGAAGGCTCGTCGCACGACGGCGGCATCGCGCAATTCACTGGTCATGAAGTTAAAGGTGTCAGCCAGAATACGGAATTCATCCGACGATTGTACCGTTACTACGACATCGAGATCGCCATGCGCCACTTTCAAAAAGCCATTTTGCAAAGCCATGATCGGACGACGCATGCGTAAGGCGACCAGGACGCCGGCCGCCAAAAATGCCACCAAGGTGGAAGCCAGCAGGATGATGGCGTGAAAGATAAAGCTCTCGTTCAGTCGTTGGATGTGACTGGCAGCAATATCAACGCCGACCAAGCCGACCGAACGCCCCTGCGCATCACGAATGGGCGCATAACCTGACAGCCACCAACCCCATTCATCTTTGATTATCTTTTCATCAGCAGAGGACTGTTCGAAACCGTGGAATAATTGAGGGGCCTCGCCAGCGGGATACGTTTGTCCAGGCAGTGCCTTCTTTTCTTCCGCGTCGATCACGCCGTTATGATTGCGGTCAATTTCTTCTTCTTGGGCATCGATCACGAACGCGACGGCCTTGGTGGTGTCGCTATCTGGTAATTTGACCATGGTGTAGATGTATGTCACATCGGGGATGGTTTTCTTGAAGCGACGTAAGCTATCGACGATCCGTGTAAATTCCGGGTCTTGCGTGGTGGTGGCGCCCTTACTCATCGCAAGAAGTTCAAGCCGACGGTGAGCATCGCCGTCAATCAGCATGGCGGCCCCCGCAGCCATGCTGGCAAGCCTTTGGCGCAGGTGTTGTTCTTGGTCGGCCATGGCACGTTGTGAAATCGCCAGCCCAGCGATCACGGTGGCTGCGCTGCTAAAAACCCAAATCGCTAAAATCAGTTTCAGGACGAAACGAATCCGTGGTTTACGTAACAATGCGTCCGGCACTTTTCGCAGGCCGCTGGTCGGCATGACGATGGCCGTACTTGGCGGACGAAAGGTGCCGGTCAGTTTTGCTTGGCTGGATCCCGCCGAGGCGCTTTTTTCTGAGATGGTGGCAGGGTGCGAAGACGAGTTGCTGGGTGAAGGAATCACCTTTGGGGAAATGATGTCAGTTGGTTGAGAGTGAACCGACTCACCGTCGTTGGAGAATGGTTTCGCCGCTGGTTTCGCCGCTGGTTTCGCTATTTGGCGAGTGGTCGTCCGGCGATCATTCGCGGTCGCCACGTCAAGCGCTTCTAAGGCCTCGCGCGCCGCCATCGCACTGGAGAAACGCTGCCCAGGGTCGTGGGCCACCAAACGATCAAGCCATCCCGCGAAAGCTGCGGGCAACGATGGCAGAACTTGGGAAATAGAAGGCAATGGTTCAGCGACAATGCGTTGCGCGGTACGTAACGGGTTATCACCTTTTGCTACCGGATGCCGCCCGCACGCCAGTTCGTAGAGCGTGACTCCCAGCGCATACATATCGGTGAGTCGTGTCGCGTCGCTGCCAGCGGCGCGCTCTGGCGCTAAATAGCGAACGGTGCCAACAATTTCGCCCGTGTCGGTCAGGTCGCCATCGCGCGTGAGCGCAGCCGTCAGACTATTGCCAGTGGCAAGTCCGAAATCGGCCAGCTTATAAACGCCTTCGGCAGCCAATAAAATATTTCCAGGTTTAATATCGCGATGCAAAATTCCTGCCCCATGCGCTGCTGCCAAACCAGTCAGCGTCTGCCAGGCGCAGTCGATCAGCCGATTCAGCGGCAGCGGGCCATCTTCGCGAACGACGGTAGCCAGACTGCGACCACGAACAAATTCCATCACCAAATAGGGCTCGATCGGATCCGGAAGATAGTCGAAGACTTGAACCACATGTGGTGAACAGAGCTGAGCCAACGCTTTTGCTTCCGCTGAAAAGCGCGTGAGTTGTTCCGCGAAAGCGAGTTTCGTCGTATGAATAACTTTGATCGCTACGTCGCGTTCCAGGGTGGGATCGAACGCACGATAGACCAAGCCCATGCCACCACGGCCGATTTGCTCGCGAACTAAGTATTTGCCAATGCGCAGGGGAAGTGCTGGATCAATCACGGTCGCGGGATCCTGTCATGGCGATCATCGGTGCAACGTGAACCTAAAGACCGCGGTAGAATTTTTTTTAACCGCAAAGCCGCAAAGAGCGCAATACCCCGTTGGGGCACTTAGGACTTAGAACAAAAAAATCACTCATTTAGTGAAGCCATCGATCACCTAGATTTCGAGTCTAATCCTTGTTTTCCCTTGCGTCTTTGCGCCTTTGCGGTGGAAGTTTGAATTCCGACTGCCGTGTCTAGGGTGAACCATCCATCGGATAGGTGAGGCCGAACTGGGCGCGTAACTGGTCAAGAACCTGCATCAATGCCAGTGATTCATCCAGCGTGATGATCGGACTTTCTGTCAGTCCTGCGCGCAGACAGCGCCCGACTTCGATGGCCTCGTATTCGTAGCCATTTGCCACATGCGGCGTGTCGATCACTTCGCTGTGATTGCCAACGGTCAACACCGCCTTGGTGGCTTTCCAAAATGGCGCGGTGATTTCGATGCGTCCAGCGGTTCCGTCGATGCGTGCCAGATGCGGGGTATCGGTGCGCACGCCACAGGTCAGCGACGCTAAGCCGCCGCCGGGATAGCCTAAAATATACGCCGCTTGTTCATCGACTCCGGTTTCCCCCAGATGAGCAAATCCGGTCACGCGCGACGGTCGTGGACCAAAGACCATCGCGGCAAAAGCAATGGTGTAGATACCAACGTCAAGCAAGCCGCCGCCCGCCAATGACGGCGCTAACAAGCGACTTTGTGGATCCCAGGCGCAGCGAAAACCAAAATCAGCGGTGACTAAGCGCGGTTCGCCAATGCGCTGACTGGCTAACCATTCGCGGACTTTTGCCATCACCGGCATGCAGCGCGTCCACATTGCTTCCATCAAAAAAACTTTCTTCTGTCGCGCGATCGCAATGACGGCTTCCAGCTCGCGGGCATTCACTGTGAACGGTTTTTCACACAGCACCGCTTTGCCTGCGTTCAGGCATAAAATCGCGTCATCTTTATGCATCGGATGTGGCGTGGCGACGTAGATCACGTCGACCTCTGGATCGTTGGCCAGTGCTTCGTAGCTGCCATGTATGCGCGTCGCGCCGAAATCGGCGGCAAAGGCAGTGGCTTTATCTACGCTGCGTGAACCCACCGCGACCAGCTTAGCATCGGGTACCGCTGTCAGTCCGGTGGCGAATGATTTAGCAATGTTGCCAAGGCCAAGAATGCCCCAGCGAATGGGAGTGTTCATCATGAGTTCCTAGCGGATGAACGCGGCACGGTAGGGGGCCAATCACCGCAGAGCAATCAGGCAAATCGGACAAATGAGAGATGAAGATAGTCGTGAAAATTCACCAAGTTGATACGTTGACACCTTCTGCCGAACGTGACTTACTGTTCGCCGTGCACCTGGGTTTTACGTCGGCGCTGATCGGGCGCAGATGGGTGGCCCTCATCCCAGATATCGTCCTATGATTTTGACCAGCGGTTGTTTTTTCTTGTTGATTTTTCTCGTCATTCGCCTGTGGACGATCAGAAAAGTTCGCACACGAGCGTGGTGGATTAAAGCCGGCTTGTCGCTGATCGCACTAGGCGGCATCGGTTATGGCTTGGCCACCGATTTGGTCGCCCAAAAAGCGCTCGGTCTGCTGATGATGCCAGCGGGTATCGCCTGGGTGCTGCTGATCATTCTGACCATCATGGTGTGGCGTCGTGGTATTTGTTCGCTGCGTATTATCGCCAGCGTGACGTTGTTGATGTACACGTTGGCGGGAAATGCGTGGTTGGGAAATGCGCTGAGCGGTTCCCTAGAGAAACAAATTCCAGCGTTGGATATCGCGCAGATGGAGCCGTTCCAAGCGGTGTTCGTGCTTGGTGGTGGCAGCGGCTTCAGCGAGGTCGATGGGCCGCAATTTGGCAACGCGGGTGACCGCATTGCGTTGGCGGCGCGTTTGTGGCTGGCCAAAAAAACTCCGCTGCTGATTGCCTCGGGCAGTTCGATCAGCGACCTAGAAGACCCTCACGATTTGGCCGCAGATACCACTGCTTTGTGGAAAGGTTTAGGAATACCGGAAGAAGCGATTATCCGGCTTCCTCAAGCGGTTATTACGCAAGAAGAAATTGCCGCCTACGCGCAGTTAATTCGCCAACGTGGTTGGACCCGCGTCGGTCTGGTGAGTTCTGCTTGGCACTTGCCGCGTGCTTTGCGGCTGTGCCGCCGTGTAGGTATTGAAATGGTCCCGCTTGGTGCCGATCGCATGTGCCAAGCTCTCTCGTGGTCGCCGTACTGGCTCATTCCGCAAGAGCGGGGATTTATTCGCGTCCAACGCGCGGGTTGGGAATATTTGGGAATGTTGAAGGGACGCTGAGCGGATCAGGCGATTGGCTAACGGCCAATGGTGACAGCGCGTTGCTTAGCGACCGCTGTTGGCATTACTGCCACTTCCGCCGCGATATTCCGCTGAGCCAGGGCCATCGCCAAGCGCCAGCGCTTCAGGACGAGCGGCAAAACCATTGATGCGCAAGACGCTCAAGCGAGCCAGAATGCCAGCGAGTTTAAAATCTTGCACCCCGACCAGCGTGTGGGTGTTGTTGACCAAAATACGACCCAGCGGCAAGGCGTCGACATTGAGCATGACTTTTTTGAGCTGACCAATGTTGAGCCCGTGATTGCGACCGATGTGCAGCTTCAACCACAGCCATTGCCAAGCGACCAAGCGAGTTGAGCCGATGCGCTCCAGATGTTCACGCGCCGTTTTTCCCTGATTGGCACGCACGTCGACCAGCGCGGAGCCCTCCAACACTTGCACTGGGCCAAGATCTTCCAGCGCCACGCCAGACATGCGCACCAGTTCGCCAGGAGTGGTCTGGCCATGACGAGGCAAACGCACCTGAATGCGGACGAAGCCTGGAGTTGGATCGGGCAAGGTTTCCATGGGCGCGGGAGGCTAGCCACGACCCCGCCCGTGGTAAGGGGCAATCCTTCATGGTTTGTGCGCCAACCTTTGGGCGCGCGAATCGGGGGAGTAAACGATGATATTCTTGGCTGCTTGTGCGTCGTTGTTGGATTTTGTAGCTTGCGCGTGAGCTTGGCGCTTTCGCGCTTCGTATTCTTCCTCTTTATCTGTTCCTTCCTCTATTTCTTCCCCTGGCTCCCATTTTGCCTCTTACCTTTGTTGGTCTTCTGTCGATCATCTAGGCTCGCATCTGCCGCACATAAACAACAACACCCGTAATGAACACCCTTAACGACGGTAAAATTTTTCTACAGTTATGTTTGAGCAAGCGCTTGTTGGACAAGGCGCAGGCCAAGGATATTTGGCAGCGCTCGCAGCAAAGCGGCGAGCGGCCACAACAGATTATGGTGGCGCTGGGCCTCATGGCACCGCACACCGTTGGCGCTTTAGAAAAAGAAATGCGTCAGGCGCAAGAACCGCGCGTCATCGCGGGCTTTCGTATCATCAGGCCCTTGGGCCAGGGTGGCATGGCAACGGTTTATCTTGCCAGTCAAATTTCTCTGGCGCGTGAAGTGGCGTTAAAACTCATTTCGCCGCAGATCGCGGCGAACCCAGAATCAGCTGAGCGATTTTTGCGTGAAGCACGGGTCGCCGCCGCAGTCAACCATCCCAATGTGGTCAGTATCATCGACGTCGGCCAAGTGGATGGGCAGTTGTTCATGGCGTTAGAATTGGTTACCGGTGGCGACGCCGCGCAACTCGCCGTTCGTTTTGGCGGAGCGCTGCCCGAAGTGCGCGCGCTTGAATTGCTGATCGATTGCGCCAGAGGCTTGCAGGCGCTTTTCGAAGCGCGCTTGCTGCACCGTGATTTGAAACCAGCGAATATTTTCATTACCAAAGATGGCATTGCAAAACTGGGCGATTTAGGCCTGGCGCGTAGCGAAGATGGCGACGACCGGATGACGATGACCGGACACCTGGTCGGTACGCCAGCGTTCATGAGTCCGGAACAAGCCAGCGGTGACGGCGTCATTGATATTCGCAGCGATATTTATTCTTTGGGCGCAACGTTGTTCGCGCTGGTCACCGGACGTCAGCCGTTTATTGGCAACACTCCGATTGCGGTCGCGGCAAAAGCTCTCACCGAGGCCACGCCAGATCCGCGCGCTCTTACCCCAACGTTGTCGGTATCTACAGCGACGTTGATCATGCGTGCGATGGCCAAGGCGCCGAAAGATCGTTTTCAGACTCCGGAAGAATTGCACGAAGCGTTGCGTCAAGCCCTGGAAGAATCCCCGCAGACCAGCGCCGCTACCGCTAAATTTACCGGCAAGATCGCAACGAAATCGACCTCGGCTTTTCGTCGTGCGGACATCGGCACGGTCACACCAGTAACGCTGATTCCTGATCGCCGCACACCAAGTTCAAAACGTTTTCGTCGCACCCATCCACCCAAGGCGATGATCGGCGTCGCTGTGCTCGCGCTCTTGGTTTTCATCTTGATATTGGTGATTATGCCAAGCGTACGCCCGTCGACCGTGGCGGTGTCAACGCAGCCTTCCGCGGTGTTCGTAAAATCATCAGAGGCAGGAACGATCCCGCCGACGGTGGCGGAACCAACGCCGCCTCCTGTCGCTGTGGTCACGCCCGTGATGGCGGGGAAATCAGCGTCGCTGAATGTCGCTACGGGTACATCTGACGGTACCACGCTGCTGCTAGCGCAGGTGCCATTGCCTCCGGATAAATCCATCGGCGGTTCACCTCCAGCGGGCATCGAACCGCCGAAGAAAGTTTCTTGGGCAAGTGCTCAGGGCACCGACCAATTCGGTCATTGGGTTGATCTCATGATCAAAGGCGTCACTCAGCGACTGCGCTGGCTGCCACCAGGAAAATGTGTGGTTGGGTCTCCGGTGAATGAATCCGGACGCAGGCCTGAAACGGAAAGTCAAAGTGAGGTGACCTTCACCTATGGTTGCTGGTTGGCTGATAGCGAATGCACGCAGGCGCTGTGGCAAGCACTCGGAAATAAAATAGCCGTTCAGGAGCAGGGTCCGCAGCTGCCAATCGCTATGATTTCCATCAAAGAAGCGATAACATTCACCCATAATTTACGCTCGTTTTGTAACAATGCTGTCGTACGTCTGCCTTCGCGTGCCGAATGGGAACGCGCCTGTCGTGCAGGTGCAAAAACCGCCTACGCGACAGGCGACGACGTTGAATCGCTGGTTGGTTTTGTGCACGTGAATAAGAAAATTTTTCGTACATTAAGCTCAGCTCAGTCCGCCCGTTTATCTCTTGATCGGTTTGCCGGCCTAGCCCCAGTTAAACACTTTCAGCCTAACCGTTGGGGATACTACGATATGCATGGAAACGTGGCGGAGTATTGTTTGGGCTATTGGGCATTTTTGCCGGAAAAATGTACCGATCCACTGACGAATGATCTTGAGATACAACAGGGCTGCATACGTGGCGGAGCCTATGATGATGCAGACAGTGTTAATTTACGTTGTGCTGCGCTACCCTACATTGGCATTGACGCACGGTCTCCGAATGCTGGCTTTCGCTTCTTAATTGAAAATCAGCACTAACGCTTTATCAGATGGAGTGCGTTGGTGAAGCTCGCCCAACGCCGAGAGATACGTTGGTTGTGTAAAGCGGTGCCGAAGCAGTAGGCACAATCATCTTGTGATCTCAACTGCTCGCGGTTCCATAACAACGCACTCACTGAGACCCATGGCCGAATCACGCGACCAACTACTATTGAACCTTGGCGTTGCCAGAGGGCTGTTTGATCGCTCGACCGCCGAGCGGATTCAGCGGATGGCATTAGATGAAAATCGTCGCGCCACTGATTTACTTATTCAACAAGGCGTGTTGTCGCGTCAGGCCGTTGGTGATTTAGTGACCAGCTTGACCACCAACGAGGTTCCGTTGCACGTCGGCGATTATCGCATCATTCGCCAGATTGGTCGTGGCGGGATGGCGACGATCTATCTTGCTGAAAAAATGCTTCGTCGTGCATCTGAGTCACAAACAGATTCAGCGACTCATGAATTTGCCATCAAGGTCATGCATTCGTCAGTTGCTGCTCATACGGAAGAAGTGTCGCGTTTTTTGCGCGAAATGACCATGCTCGGCGGCATTCATCATCCCAATGTCATCGCCGTGCATGGCTATGGCCGGCACGGCATTCAGCCCTACTTGGTGTTGGAGATGGCCGCTGGCGGTGATGCGGGACAGCTCGCCAACGACACGCTTGGCGGTTGCCTTGATGAAAAAATTGCCCTGCGCTTGGTTGCCGATGGTTGCGCTGGACTGTCGGCGCTGCACGCGGCGCGGCTGTTGCACCGTGACATCAAGCCGACCAATTTGCTGATCGACGCACAGGGGCGCGGTAAACTCGGTGACTTTGGGCTGGCCCGTACTCAGGACGATGCTGATCGACTGACCGCCACAGGGTTGATGGTCGGCACGCCAGCATACATGAGCCCCGAACAAGCGACCGGCGACCGTGAGCTTGACGTCCGCAGTGATATTTATGCCTTGGGCGCGACTTTATTTGCTCTGGTGACGGGCCAGGCGCCATTTGCCGGTAAAAGCATGGTGATCGTCGCGGCCAAAGTATTGACCAACTCGTTCCCCGATCCCGCGCTCATCCGGCCATCGTTGTCGCCGACGGTGTGCTCAATCATTCGCCGTGCGACGGCGCGCAAATCCGCAGATCGATATCCTACTCCAGAAGCGCTGCATGCGGCTTTGATCAGCGCGCTAGCGTGACGGCGGTGACCCTAGAAAACGCAGTAGAAAACATTTTACCCTAAAAACCGCAGTACAGAACCATTTTACCGCAAAGCCGCCAAGAGCGCAAAGGACTTACAGCAAAAATAAGATTCCTTCGTTTGGTGAGTCCATTGATCACCTAGTTTTCGAGTCTCATCCTTGAATTCCTTTGCGCCTTTGCGCCTTTGCGGTGGAAGTTTGAATTCCTACTGCCGCGTTTAGGTTTACCGTAAAGCTGTTGTTTGGCCGTCCCGTTGGGGCTCGTGACCGACCAACGCAGAAGCGCTTGAAAGTGTCGGAGGGCAAAAGTAACGGCGTTGAATGGGGAGTCAGAGTGGTTGCTGTGAGGCGCGCAACCTTCCAGACTTTGTGTCATCGCTAGTAGCATTTGCGAACCATTACTCGTGGACGTGAAGACAGGGAACGAAAATACAAATAGTCATTATCATCTGTGCCAAAATGGATTAGGCATATTTTTTCGAAGCCATTCGGTCACGACCCTTTGCTTTTGGTCGCCTGGCCACCGAGTTCGAACGTGGCGCCCGATGGAACTCTGATGGCTGTGGCTCATGTGTGTGTCGTGGCGATGTAACCTTTCAGAGACACTCCGTGCAAACGTGCATCTTTTGATGTAACTCAACTGTGTCGTCTGTCCTTGCGTCGAAAAACGTAAGTAACTTTACCCAGGTTTCAGTATTTATGCGGGATCATCATTTCATCCGGCGACTCTTCTGGCCCATCCGCAGCGGCTTCGTCGGCTGGTTACTGGCGCTGCTGTGTTTGGTAACGTCGTCGACGTCGTTGTTCGCGGCGGTGCGTACGTGGGATGGCGGTGGTGGAAATGGAAATTGGGCGGACCCATTGAACTGGGATGGCGATGCGACGGCGCCGGTGGCAAATGACGATCTTGTTTTCGCCGGGTCGACTCAGCTCACCACAACGAATAATATTGCCACCGCAGACATCAGTTTTAATAGCATGACATTTGCCGCAGCAGCCGGGGCGTTCACGCTGGCTGGCAGTCGCATCACGTTGGCGGGAAATATCACCAACAGCAGCTCGAACAACCAAACGATATCCTTGTCCATCATTTTGAATGTGACGACCTGTACCATCACCACGAACGGCGGTGCGGTGGTAAGCGGCTTAAACGAAAGCGTGACGATCAGCGGCGTTATTTCTGGTCCTGGTGGTATTACGAAAGAGGGGGCAACCTACGGACTGCGACTTTCTGGCGCAAATACCTATACGGGCGATACGACGGTGAATGCAGGGGTGATCATGCCGCGTCATGCGACGGCGTGGGGAAACTCAGCGAGCGGTACAGTCTACCTCAACAATGGCATCACCGTGGCAGATAACGATGGCCAAAATCGCACGCTTTCCAATCGCGTGGTGGTGACTGGAACGGTGACGATCGCGATTCCATTTAGCGGCGGCTGGGACTTTGGTTTAGCCGGGGTGGTTTCGGGGACGGGCGGATTCAGTGTCACCGGCGATACGAATAGTCGCGCATTCACCTTAAGCGGAAGCAATACTTTTAGCGGTGGAATAGCGGTGAACGATAGCGCGGCGCGCATTGTCATGGGAACGAACACCGCATTGGGCACGGGCGCATTTTCGACGGTTTCGACCCAGTCCGCCGGTGGACTGGAATGTAATACCGCGTTGACCAATGTCGCCAATGCCATGAGCATGGCCAGCGGCAAGCGCCTGAACATCGGCGGGAATAATTCATCAGCCGTTACCTTGTCAGG
>JANMYZ010000505.1:0-5636 GCA_031382605.1 Planctomycetota bacterium
CGCGAAGTCGCGCAAGCGGTGGTCGCCTGTCGGGAATACAAAACGTTCATCCCGGCGCTTGCCAGTTTGTTCGCGCGGGATCCCTTCGCCGTCGGCGTTGCCCATGCCGAGCGTGCAGCCGGAACGTCGAACTATTCATTGCTCAAACTGCTGTCGTTGCAACTCGATCTGGTGACGTCGTTCTCGGTCTATCCGCTGCGTCTGCTGTTCGTGGTCGGCATCATCCTGGCCGCATGCGGGGTGCTATTCGGAATGTTGCTGCTGGGTCTACGCCTAGCCCACGGGCCTGAGTGGGCCGCTGATGGGGCGCTGACGGTCCTCGGCGTACTGATGATTTTTACCGGATTCCAGTTCCTCGCTTTTGGTCTGCTCGGCGAATACATCGGGCGAATTTTCCAACAAGTGCGACTGCGCGAACCGTTTATTGTCCAGACCGTCGAGCGCGGCGAGTCCAGCCCATGAACACCCCCTTTCAAGGCAAGTGCACGGCAGTGTTGTTCGGCTACGGCCAATTCGGTTGCGTGGCATTCGAAGCGTTGCGCCGTGCGGGTGTCGCTGTGCGCTTGGTGGTGACGTATCGCGATCGTGCCGAGGAAAATTGCTGGTGGCAGTCTCTCGAACGCACGGCGCAAGCCGCTGGAATCCCGGTGTTATGCGATGTGGAACTGGGGCAGGACAGCCACACCGCGCGTCAGCTCGCCGCGTTGGCACCGGAACTCATTATCAGTTCATTCTACCGCGAGCTGCTCGACAACCATCTGCTGGCGCTGCCGCGGCTTGGCGCCTGGAATTTACATCCGTCACTGCTGCCGGCGTATCGCGGGCGCGCGCCGATTAATTGGCAGTTGGTGCGTGGTGAGCAACGTGGTGGGCTGACCTTGCATCGCATGGTGCGACGGGCGGATGCTGGCGGGATTATTGCGCAGGCCGAAGTCACCATCGCACCTGATCAGGACGCTTATGGACTGAGTTGGCAACTGCTGGACCGGGCGCCGGCGTTGTTGGACCACGCCTTTGCTCAGTTGTTAGCCGGGACCGCGACGGAGCAGCCGCAGACCTTAGCGCAGGGTTCGGTATGCGGACGTCGGCGACCACAGGACGGTCTGATCGACTGGCACCAATCGGCGCGCGTCATTCACAATTTAGTGCGTGGCGTCGCGCCACCGTGGCCCGGCGCTTTCACCATGCTCGATGGCGCGCGGCTGATCATCAGTCGCAGTCGCGTGGTGCGCGACGACGGCCACGTCGGCGCGCCAGGAACTATCCTGCCCGGCAATCAGATCGCCTGTGGCACGGGCGTGCTTGGCGTGGTCGGTGCCACGCGGGCGGACGCGTGGTGCCATACGCTGCCAAGTGGACATCTTTTTCATCACCCGTTGGAGACTCACTCATGAAAATTCTCATCCTCGGCGTCAATGGTTTTATCGGCTCCAATCTGACCTCGGCAATTTTGCGCGACACCGATTGGGAGGTCTACGGCATGGACATGGCCGCCGATAAACTCGGCACGGCGGTGAACCATCCGCGCTTCCACTTTTTGGAAGGCGACCTGACCATCAATAAAGAATGGGTCAGCTACCATATCAAAAAGTGCGACGTCTGCCTGCCGCTAGTGGCGATCGCCACGCCAGCAACCTACGTGCAAGATCCGCTGCGCGTATTCCACCTCGACTTCGAAGAAAATCTTGCGGTGGTGCGCCAATGCGCAGTGCACGACACCCGCGTGTTGTTCCCTTCGACCTCTGAGGTCTACGGCATGTGCGAGGACGAGTCCTTCGATCCCGAGAACTCCAACTTGGTGTATGGCCCGATCCACAAAGAACGTTGGATCTACGCCTGCGCGAAACAACTGCTCGACCGCGTGATCTTCGCCATGGGTAAACATGATAAGCTGCGTTTCACTTTGTTTCGACCATTCAACTGGGTCGGCCCTGGGCTCGACAGCATCCACTCCGAGAAAGAAGGCTCTTCACGCGTGGTGACGCAATTCCTTGGTCACTTGCTGCGCGGTGAAAATATCCAGTTAGTCGACGGAGGTCAGCAACGTCGCTGTTTTACCGCCATCGGTGACGGCATCGACGCGCTGATGCGCATCATCGCTAATCGTGATGGGTGTGCCGACGGACGCATTCTTAACCTGGGAAATCCTAATAATGACCTGTCGGTGCGTGAACTGGCTATGACGCTGAAGAACATCGCCAGCGGTTATCCCGAAGTGGCCGCCGCAGTGGCGCGCTGTCAGTTGCAGGATGTCACCGCGACGACCTATTACGGAGTCGGGTATCAAGACATGAGCAAGCGGAAGCCCGACATCAGCGGCACCACCGCGGCGCTCGGTTGGACACCGCAGGTGGACACCGCGCAGATGTTGCAGGCCACCGTCGCTTACTCCATCAACGAGTTCCTTTCGCGCGAACGCTCGGTGTACGATTATCACCTGCGTACCGCTGCCGCTGCTGAATCATGCGCGTCCAGGTGACCGAAAGCGGCCGCGACCTGACTCTGCTGGGTCTGGCGCTGCTGATGATCTACTTGCTGACTGCCAACCATGGCCCGCTGGGATCGTCGACGCGGTACTACGAAGCCGCGCGCGAAATGGTCGAGCTTGGCGACTGGGTGGTGCCGCACTTGGCGTACGTGCCGTATGTAGAAAAACCGCCGCTGGTGTACTGGCTGGGCGCGAGCGCACGTCTGCTTGGCGATCATCCGCTGCTGATCAATCTGCCGAGTCTGTTGGCGACGTTGGTGATGATCAGTGCGACCTATTTGTTCGGTCGCGAGTGGCGAAATCGCCAGGTCGGACTGACCGCTGCGGGGTTGCTGCTGGGCGCAACCATGACCCAGGTTTTTTCTGGAGTGCTGCTAACCGATCCGCTGTTGGCGGCGGCATTATCGGTCGGGTGGTTGCTGTGGTGGCGGTGGGATCAGCAGGGACGAACGCGGCTCGCTCCGCTGCTTGGATTTTATGTCGTGGTCGCCATCGGTTGGCTAGCCAAAGGTCCAGTCGCATTGGCGTTGCCCGCCGCCGCGATCGGCGTGTACGCACTGCTGCGCGGTGGAATCAGCGGACTGGGCACGACGTTGTGGGCGATGAAACCGTGGTGGGGAATGGCGCTGATCGTGGCGCTCAATCTGCCGTGGACCTTGGCGCTGTGGGCGCGTGATCCTCGGCTGGTCGAATTCTTTTACCTGCGCATCAATCTTGATGCGTTTCTGCACGGAAATTACAATCATCCCGGACCATGGTGGTACTACGGTCCGATATTGGCTGGCAGTTTGGCACCCTTCACCGTGGTCGCTCTGCCGTTGTTGATGCAAGCGCTGGGGCAATGCTTGCGCACGTTGCGTTTGCAGCGCGATGGGTGGCAGATGTCCAATACCACCGACCCCACACGCCTGTTTCTGGTTAGCGTGGTACTGGGGACGATGCTCTTTTTGTCGCTCAGCAGTGCCAAGCTTGGCAGCTATTTAATGCCGACCATGCCAGCGGTGATGGTGCTGCTCGCCGACCTCATGAACGGCTGGAAAAAAGTTCCGCGCTGGGTCACGGTCATGGTCATCGCGCAGGCGGCGATCCTGCTGTTGGCCGTGCTGTTGGCGCCGTTGGTGGTACTGGCAATTCATGTGTCTTTGGAGTCCGGTCGACCGTTGGTGCTTGCCGGAATGACTTTTGCCAAAGAACCCGAGCTGCGCGAAATCGATTGGGCCTTCACGCCGCTGTTGCTGGCGGCGCTCGCCGCCGTGGGATTAGCTGCATTAGCCAGCGTGGTCGCCGTGATGAGCGGACGTGTTCGGTTAGCGCTAGGCGCGTTGGCATGTGGCACCACCTGCGTCGCCGTGCTGATTTTACCGAACTATCATCGTCTGCTGCCAAATCGAGACGCCACGCCTTTGGTGACCACGATGGAGGCGCTGATGCAGCGTCAACGCAGCACTCAGGCAAACGAACCTCTCACCACTGCGGACGCCAGCGAGGTGATATTGCTGCACGAGTCGTCGATCCACGATTATGAATTACAGCTCGCCCTTCGTCGACCAGTCAGCATCTGGCGCAACGCGCGTGAGACCGGCCTAGGATTTTTTGCGCAGGCCACGCCCGCAGCGACGCCACTGCCTGGCCCAGGACAACCCATCGACCATCCTTATCACGTCAACGGCGGCAACACCACGCATCCGCGTTTGTGGTCGGACGCCCGCTTGGTCGCTGCCTGGAACGGACCTCAGCGAGTGTGGCTATTTGCCGGAGCTTCGGTGATGGACGAACTCCAGGCCTTGGGACTGAAACCGTATCTGATTGCCAAAGCCCGGCGCAAAGCGCTGATATCGAATCGCCCATGACCGCGTTACTCGCCCTTAAAATCGACGTCGATACTCACGATGGCATGCGCCTTGGGGTGCCGCGCCTGCTTGATTGCTTGCGACGGCACCGCCTGCCAGCGACGTTTTTTCTCTCCCTTGGTCCGGATCGTTCGGGACGAGCGATTCTGCAACTGCGTAAGCCAGCGTTTGCGCGCAAAATGTTCGCCACTCACGCGCCGTCGTTGTACGGCTGGCGCACGATTCTTTCCGGCACGCTGCTACCAGCCCGACCCATCGCGACCGCGTTTCCCGAACTGGTGCGCAGCATCGAAAGCGATGGCCACGAAACCGCCATTCACGCCTGGGACCACCGCGCTTGGCAGGACGATTTGCTGCACTTCAAAGACCGTCGCATCCGCCTGCATCTGCACCGCGCACTCGCCGCCTATCGGGAGCTGACCGGCCACGATCCGCAAGGCATCGGAGCCCCAGCGTGGATGACCACGCCGCGTTCACTGGCGTTGCAAGACGAACTGCCATTCACCTACGCCAGTGATTTGCGCGGCGGCGTACCGTGTCGCCTGCGTACTCCCGATGGCATTCGACGACTGCCGCAATTTCCCGGCACCGGCCCATGCCTAGAAGAACTCATGGGCCATGGCCCCACCGACCCCGCGCGCCTGATCGACACGTTGCTGGCAGCCTTACGCCGGCACCCTGGTCCGCTCCGCATACTGACCCTGCACGCAGAAGTCGAAGGCGGCCCGTTTCTGCCCTTGCTCGACCGCCTGCTGACACGCTTGGTAGAATCGGGCGGACTCGGTGAGGTCGTCACCATGGCAACCGCAGCCGCGCGCCTGCGCGACAACCTACCCGTGCGACAATGGTGTCGGATCCAACTTCCAGGCCGAGCATTCGCCGTGTCGTCGTCGCGGGCTGAGAAAGAATGATTGTGAAAAACGAATTAGGAAACGTTATACCGCATATTTAGGCGATTTATCGTGGCGACACTAATTGGCGGAAGAACGCCCCAACGAGCTCTTTGGGCCACTCGGCCTATTGGCCGAGTTCCATGCTCTGTTATGGCTACGTCACTTGATTCGGCTAGCCTTGCCCCTGCTCATGCTTCTCTCTACATCAGCGAAAATCCGCCGACTGTGGCGATGAAACACGCCTAGGGCAGCGCGCAAATGTTTAACAGATTTAATAGATGCCGTGTCATGAGTAAGTGACTCGTCAAAGTAGTGCGAATAGGTAACATGTAACGTATCAAAGTATTCCCCACCCAGTGTCTCTGAGCTCTTTGGAGAGTTTTTTATGACGTTGGCAATCCAGTC
>JANMYZ010000550.1:0-5516 GCA_031382605.1 Planctomycetota bacterium
CGAAAGTCACGCTGGTGTGAGGGTAAGCCGACAACGCCGCAATGCGCCGCACTTGCGAACCTAAGCGCACATAATCGCCGACCACCAGCATCCCTGGCGGCAGGCTCTGATCTAATATTGGCGCGGTGTAAGTGAGCGGGACAGTGAGCGCCCCTGCTGCCACCGACGCTCCGGTCACGTACCTTGGTGGAATACGCTCATTTCTGATCGATCCATCGACTGATTTGTTGGCAAAACCTTCCAGATAACCCCACTGGTGATTGCTGCCACGAGTGACGCTGGTTACTTCTTCGCGCTTACCTTGACCAATGTCACCGATCAGAATCTGCTCGGTTGCCGAATCGTAAGTCATGCGATGCGGACTACGTAAACCGATAGCGTAAAATTCCTGTAAGGCGCCAGCAACCTCGACAAAAGGATTGTCATTCGGAATTCCGTAGCCGGGATAAAGCAGTGGCTGCCCTAGTTGGCGAGCAGGTGGCGCGTGACTGCGCGCGCTGCCTGCGGTCCAATCAACATCAATGCGAAATACGCCAGAAAACAATCCTTTGCTGATGCGCTGTGAGTTTTGGTAGACGTCATAGGTTTCTCCTCCATCGCCATTCACCGCGTAGAGGAAACCCTGGTTATCAAAAAAAAAATCGCCACCGTTATGCCATAAATGCGGATCACTTTGATCGAGTAAAATTTGCTCTGAACTCGGATCGGCGCTGACGGAACTGTCAGGAACGGTAAAACGCGCAAGTCGGTTGCTGGTGTTGCGCGCGGCGGCGCTGGAGCTCGGTCGGTAGGACGGACTGGTGCCAACATCCGGCTGAATCGATTTCGCCTGATAGCCAATATAAAAATAACCACGATTGGGCGAATTCGCTTGGCCAAACTTCGGATGGAAAACCAGCCCCATCAAACCGCAATCATCCCAGCCCTGACACCACCAACGAACGCCAGCCGTCACATGCCCAGCATTCGGTGTCGCGTCTGCTGGATCAACATCGTCATCATTGAGGTCAAGCACCAACGTTTTGGTGGTCGCAGCAGGATCGTCTTCGAATGACCAAATACGACCTTCGCGCTCCAACACCCACAAACGATTCGTCCCAGGCACTGGACGCACGGCAATCGCACCTTGAAAGAAGAGCTTGGGATACGCAACCGCAACCGTGAAACCACCGGTCGGTTTGGGCGGTGCTGATGGGACACTCAAATACGGCGCCGCAGGCGGACGCACGGGCAAGGCCTCGCCAGCGGAAATCATCGCGACGAACCCGACCGTGAATAACAGCACCACCAACCAGCGGTGCATGACGTTCTGTGAATGAGCCTGGTGCAGGCAAAGGTTGATCATAGTCAGTTCACGGTCGGTGGTCAAAATGGAAGGAAAACAGAAGAACGGTGCTTAACGATGAAAGGTCGCTCATACAAAAGATGAAAATCAGGTTGGATTAAAGCCAAGGGTTGAGAGCCAAAGCCAAAAGCCCAAGCCCCAAGCAGCCCCGTCAGCGGGCGCGGAGCTTGTTATCTTTTGATGGCTGTCCAGTGGCGTTCGCACTGAAATGTGCCGACCTCAACCTCGCATACACTGACCTCGACACAAGAAGTCTCTACGTCTTCCGCCTCCCCTTTTCTGCTGAACAATAGCCTTTTCGGCGGCGGCCTTCGCTGCGTTTTAATAAATTAAAAATCACTCAGACTCCTATGAGCCACGACGGACGCAGAGATAAGATGAGGCGAAAGGATGAATTACCTCCCCTCATTTTGCGTCCTCGGCGATTCCTGTAGTACTACGCGCCGAAATCTCCTTTTCACACGAAGATTTTCGGCGGGTAGTGCGTGGGGTTCGGGGCGAAGCCCTGAAATAACAGCATCCCAGCCCGGCTGAGCCGATCATGAACCTGTGGTTCCGGCTCTGCCGGGCTGGGAAACACCTTTTCTTTCGCTGAGTTTCGTCGCCGTCACTTGCCGTCACAGACTCCAATGATCTGCAAGGCCTTGTCGTTATTGAGGTATTGTTTCGCCAAAACTGACAGTTCGTCCGCCGTTACTTTGGTGTAATCGCTCTCCATCGTCGTCGCCCACTCCACACGAAAAGGCTGCGAGGCGGCTTTGTCGAATACCGAACTGAGCCAGTATTGATTCTGCTGACGTTGGGTGGCCATACTTTGCACCATCGGAGCCCGTACTCGTTCAAGTAATTCAGCGGAAACGCCGTTGGCTGCAAGATCCTTGGCGATCTCCAGTACCGCTGCGCGAGCTTCGTCCGCTTTTTCTGGGGCGACCCCGACTTGAGCCATGAGGTATCCAAAGTTCGCGTAGGCCTCACTGGCAAATCGCCGCGCCGTTGGGCTGTAGGCATCACCAAGTTCTTCGCGAATGCGAACCCGCATCCGTTCACCAATGACCTGGGCCAGTAAGCCTAAATGGCGAGTGCGTGAAATGTCGTAGTAGTCCGCCGTCGGCCAAGCGATGCGGATGAGGGCACGACGAACGGTGCCCGGAACAGAGAAACGATGTACGCCAGAAGCCATCGGTTGAGTGGCGGTCAAAGTCAGTTCTGCCGCTGAACCAAGATGAGCGACCAATGGTCGACGTTTGGTGCCGATAGATGCAAGGTACGGACGCAGTAGGGCAATAGCCGCATCTTCATCAATATCGCCAATCACCGTGAGCTGCATGGGCGCGGTGGCAAGAATCTGATCAAACCACGGACGCACGACCGCAAAGGTACTGGCCTCGGCTTCCGCCAAGGTCGCCATACGACGATGCGGAGCATCGTGTACCGCTAACGATTCGAAACGCAGCGCTACCTGTGCATCAAGATTGCTCGTCATCGCTTTCTGTTCATCGCGCCACTCCGATTTTGCGCGTGTTTCGGCTTCGCTGCGCCAACCGGGATCGGTCCACTGAGCCACCATCATTTGAATGCCTATTTCCAAATCTTTGGGCAAACAGCTAGCACTGAATACCACCGAATTTTCATCGAATCCGGCCAAGGAAAATCTGACTGAAGATCCGGCCAGCACCTCAGTCAAGTCTTCGGCGGGATGCTTGCCCAGGCCGCCCGCCAGAAACGCTCGTTGCACCAATTCACTCCATCCCGCAGGGCGGATTTCCATCGGCAAATGGAAACGTGCCTGAATCAACACTTCATTGGGTTTAAAGGTGGTCCGTTTCACCACCACATCAAGCGGACCGACCGCGTCCAAGTGAATGCCCAGTTTCGCGAAAAGCTCAACTTTTCGTTTACGCTCAGCTTCAGCGGTGGCCGTCAGCGGCGTGAGCAATGGTCGCGTGCCGTATGCCCAGGTCGCCACGATTGCCGGTATCGGTGCGGTCACCGCTACGCTTTGAGATGATTTAAACGCCGCGCGCACTTGCCGCTCAGCATCGCCGCCAAGATCGTCGGATCCGGTAACTGAGACGAACGTATTTCCGGTATCCCAGCCGACACGAAACGCAGATAATACGCTGGCCGGATCAGTCTTCGCCAAGAGCGCTTTCATCACGTCGCGCTGTTGTTCTGGCTTCATAAAAGCCGCGTCAAATTTTACTGCCTGATAAATGGCATTGGCAAGATTGGCATTGGTGCGATTGCTTGCTTTGGCAACGGCTTCATCAAATCGACTTGAAAACAACGCTACCGCCGAGGCAACTTCCGCTGCTGTTGGACCATGATCACGCATGCGACGAACTTCTTGTTCAATCACTGCCAACGCCGCCAGTGATTGCCCAGGGCGAGACTTGGCCTGCACGCCCGCGTGAAAAATATCAAGAAATTGATAGGTCTGAACCCCGCTATCCAACAATGCCGCGCCTGGATGAGCCGCAATATATTTACTCAAACGCAAAGAAAGAATGTGGTCGGCGATGTCGCTCAGCAGATCTTGTGTTCGGTAGGCAATCCCATCCTTCGGGCGATCACGCTGACTGAGGCGCATGATCGAAACCGTGGTACCTTCAGCCTCAGCTTCATGATGCGTGCAAATCGTCAGTTCCGCAGGGGTCAACGTTCCTTGATCTGGCTCTGGTCGCACGGGATGCTCATTGGTAAGCACTCCGAAAACTTCGCGCACCTGGACCGCAATCGCATCTGTGGAAATCGCGCCCACCGCTACCACGACGAATCGCTCAGGGCGATACCAATCGTTATAGAACTGTTTCAGATGCTTGCTCTCAGCAGCATTAACGGTTTCTGGCACACCGATGGGAAATCGTTGGGCGATTCGTTTGCCGGGGTACATCGCCCGATACAAAGCCAGAGCTTCACGCAGGTCAGCGGTATTACGATCGCGCATTTCGGCCATGATGATGCCGCGCTCGCGGTCGACTTCTTGCGGCAGTAGCAACATTCCACCCGCGAAATCGCCAAGCACCCGCAGGCCTGTCGCAATCGTCGCGGCTTTTCCATCTGGCAAGTCGAGCTTATAGACCGTCTCATCAAACGAGGTGTGAGCGTTGGTGTCAGCGCCAAACGATAAACCCAACGACTGGAGTTGAGTGATCAGAGTGCCAGGAGGATAATGCGTGGAACCGTTGAAGGCGAGGTGCTCCAAATAGTGCGCCAAACCCAATTGAATATCGTCTTCCAGCATGCTGCCGGAAGTCACCAACAAACGGAGTGAAACTTTTTCCTTGGGCTGGTCGTTGGCCAACAAAGCGTAGCGAATTCCATTGTCGAGCCGGCCCCACACCACCGACCCATCAATCGGCAAACCTGAAGAAGCACCCGCAGCCACCGGAACCTCTGCGGCAGAAGTCGTGACCAATCCAACAGACAACAGCAACAACAGCGATAAAAAACGCATCAGGACTCCAGAAGTTGGCGGTAAATGACCTTGACGGTTCTGGCGCTGGCCGGAACAGCAGGTCGCAGTAGAAGCTGGATCTCATGATCACTACGACCGTTGTCCAGCCGATGAAAACCCTCATCCAACAAGGATTTCAGCGATGTCGCTGACCGCCAACCGGGCCTGGCAACGTCGCCAGCCACCCGATGACGTGGTTGCTGAACTCGAAAACGATCTTCGTCTAAGTCATTTGACCGCGCGACTGCTCGCTCTGCGCGGCATCCAGGGCGCGGCTGAAGCGCAGCAATGGATGGGCCGCAAGCTGACTAATCTGCACCGGCCTGAGTTAATGCTCGGCATAGAGCAGGCCGCTGCCCGACTGGCTCAAGCGATTAATCAGCGTGAGCGGATTCTTATCCATGGCGATTACGATGTTGACGGATCGACCAGCGCATCACTGCTTGCGTTATTTGTCCGCGCCTGTGGCTGGGAGGCGATCGCCTGGATTCCACATCGCCGCATTGATGGATATGGTCTGAGCGAAGCGAGCTTGCTCGCCGTCCAAGAGCATCGCGCGCAAGTCATGGTGACGGTCGACTGCGGAATCGCAGATCATGGTTTTGCCGCACGCATCGAACACGAAACCGGCTGCGCGGTGATTATCACTGATCATCATTTGCCGCAGGGACCGCTGCCACAATGCACGGCGGTCTGTAATCCCAATCAGCCGGG
>JANMYZ010000554.1:0-4129 GCA_031382605.1 Planctomycetota bacterium
CGAGCGCGGGCGAGACCATCAACAACATGACCGCAGCGGTAGCCAGACAGAGGGTGCACCAGCTGCCCACGCCAATCGGTTGCAGCACCACCAACAAAATGCTGACCGCACCGGTGGGGGTAATCATCAGGCCGAACAACAGCACCATCCACGGCATGGTGCGCCAGCGACGACGATCTCCGATGAATCCAGTGAGGGCTTCAAGCAGGTATGACACCGCGCCCAAGCCTGCATCCGACACCGGAAACCAACGCGAAATATCAGACGTCAGCACCCGCCGAGTGCCGTCACCAAAGAGCGGATCCACCGCGCGGTCGGTGTAGCCAAGTTGAAACGCGGCGAGGTAACCCGACATCGCGAAACCCGCCATAGCGAGCAGCGAAATCGGAATGCGCTGTGACCACGCTGATGGATTGTAATCCCAATCCGGTGGAATGGCGCTGTCGCCATGCGCTGTCTGCACGGTGGGGATAATCGCCGCAGCGGTGATCAGCAGCGTGCCCGCAAGCAGATCGTTGAGAGCGAGCGAAACCTGTGGGGCCCAGAAGACCAAAGGCGCTAACAACAACCAAGAACCGAGCGCCGCAAGAAGCCAGCGCGGAGTCGCACGATTGGTGCGCACCCACCAGATGCTCAGCAAGAGTGAGAGCACACCACTGACGAGATCGCTCGCGAGCACTCCTGAAGATTCATGCACCAACAACGCGGTTGAGAGCACCAGCCAAGCACCAACGGCGCTTGCCAGCAGCGGCCCGGTGACCACCCATCGCGTGCCGGGAATTGCTGCCAGCTGCGCGCCGGTGGCCGTCATTTCAGGCGCTCACGTCGACGTCGAGCGGGACTGGCAGGTGATTGTCCTGATACCACCGTGCGGGGTCAGCCAGAAATGTTTTGAGCACGAAAGGCAGATAACGCCGTAAATCATAGACTGGTTTCCAGTCCAGCAGCGTGCTGGCACGGGTGATATCCAGCTCGTAATGCTCGTCAGCTAGGTCGATCATCCAGGGCTTGATAAAGGGATCTTCGCCCAGCGGCAGATGGTCCTGCATCCAGGCACCGACTTTGGCCATGACCTTGGGGATCTGACGAGTCTCCCAATTTTCACCATGCAGGGTCCGCGCGATAATGCGTTGCAGCTCGCCATAACTCACGGTGTCCGCTTCACCGATCAGGAGCGTGGTCTGAGCCGGAAGCTGGTGTCGATGTTCAAGCGTCAACCAGATCGCTTCAACCGCGTCATCAAGGTGAACGTAGGACTGGCCATGTCCCAGATTTCCAGGGAAAACGCGACTGGTGATGCTGCGCTCATAGATGCGTTGGATTTGATGCGCGAGCGGAATCGAGTGGCAATGCGCGTCGTAGATGCCGGCGATGCGCAGAATCGCCAAGGGGGTTTTATCACAGCCAGCGCGCAATAATTCCTCCGCCTCAACCTTGGACTTGGGATAGTCCCAGGTCGGGCGCAGCGGCCATGCTTCCGTGATGGGGATCCCAGGATGAGTCGGTGCATGCACCAGCATGCTGCTGGAGTAGATGAACGGATCGACGGTCATGCCACGCAGCGCTTGCAAAAGCCGCGTGGTGCCTTGGACGTTAATCTGTTCGTAGAGCTCGCTGGGTTCGCCAGAGAAATCATAATAGGCCGCCAAGTGAATGACTGCGGCGAGCCGATTTTCGCAATGGGTTCGCAGTCGCTCGCCAGCCTCGTGCACGCTGGTGTGCGAGGACAAATCGACCTCAATCGCGGTGACGTGTTCTGGCGCATGCGGTGGACCAGCGCGGTCGAAACCGACCACCTCGTAAGTCTGACGAAGTCGGTCACAAACCGCAGAACCGAGCAGTCCGCTGCTACCTGTGACCAGAACGACTGGGCGTTGAGAGTTCATGTGAAGATTCCCTGATGTTGGAGAAAATATATGGCGAGCGCTGATCCCCAGCCCGGCAGAGCCGGAACCAAAGATTCATGATCGGCGCCGAAAATATTCGTATGGTAAGGACTTTTCGGCGCGAAGTACTACAGAGCATCCGTCGTGAGAGCATCCGTCGTGCCATCACTGTTGGCGTCCCATGCGCATCGCGCACCGCATCGATCACCTGACAGGCTCTATTATAACGGCAGGTCCTGCATTCCCTGCAAATGGCAGTGCCTGCGTGATTACGGTCGTGCAATTACTCAGGCTCTGCAGCGCCGCGATGGATAGAACACAGACCGGCGTAGCCGGAACCCAAGCGAAGACTACGATCGGAGAAGTCTAACCACAGAGGGCACAGAGGGCACAGAGGAAAATCAGAAGGCCTTTCTCTGTGCCCTCTATGCCCTCTGTGGTTTAGCCCTACCCTGCTTTCTTTCCTTTCGTGCGTGTAGCGATTTCTTCGGATAGCACGGAGAAATTGAACCTTAGTACTACAGAGGACCAGAGAACCAGAGCAGAGAAAGAATGAGACTCTTTTGAACGATCACCCAAAAGGTGCTCAGATGTTTCGACGTAATGTCTTGTCTCTTTCTCTGGTGCTCTGGTTCTCTGTGCTCTATTGCTGCGTTTAGGTTCAATCTCATTGGACAGCCAAAGAAGAAATAATCGAACAGGAGGCGCGGAGGCGCGGAGATCGGAGGAGGAGAAAATGTTGGTCGGAGAGAATGATCCTTTTCCTCCTCTTACCTCAGCGTCTCCGCGCCTCCTGTTCGATTTTGTTCCCACTTTGATGAGTCGCTTGGACTAGGAAAAGACCCACCTGGTGACCGCACGATTCCGCAGAGCAGAGGCTGGTCACCGTTGGCACGTCACCTGCTCTGCTCGGTTAGGCGATGAGGTCGCCTTCGGCCGCCCAATACCCGACCGATTTTGGATGGCAAAACCACATGAACGTCCTCCATATTGAGGGCGTGCATTTTCCTGACGGAGGTTCCCATGGAATTCGATCTCGACACGTGGCATCGCGAGCCGGCCTCTCATTGGCTGGTCAAACGCGCTGACGAACACGTGCATGCCGGAATCATTCACAGGTTCGATGATGCGGGTGTGGTGATCCATTGCGCCAGCGGCATCATCCGACTGGAACCCCGCGAAGTGGATTGGATCAGGCCGTTGATTGCGGTTGAAGCTGATGGCTGGACCGTGGTGGCGGGGTTCCAGGCCGAGGACCACACGTTTGATACCTGGTGGATCAACGGCGCTGTCCTGCTGCGCATTAATTATTCGGATCACCTCGGTTTCGCCGAACTGCTGCACGTGATCAGCCCCCATGATCTTTCAGCAGTCCATGCGCCAACCTCAGCGGCGCTGGCGCAAGTGCGGCCACAGATCCACCGCGTCCTGACCGAGCGGCGGGGCCAACACGTGCCAGCGAGCGCTCATTTACAGTGAATCGGTGTTTAGCCGATAAGGCGGTTTCGGGATCTTACGCGGGAAACCGCATCAGGAATTTAAACTTCCACCGCAAGGGCTTCACCAAATGGATAAAGTTTAATTTTTCTGTAAATTATAAGTGCCCCAACGGGGTATTAAGCTCTTGGCGGCTTGGCGGTAAAATGGTTCTCCACTGCGTTTTTTTTAGGTTTATTCTCTCGTCAAATCACTCGGCGGTTGAATTTCTGGACTTCCTTGAGTTCCCTCATGCATGGTTATTTCCGCACTTCTCATGAGATGATCGGCAAGCGCCAGAAATCCCGCCCAATCGCGTGGCTTTTCAAGAAAACTTTTGACGGACACTAAGCCGCTCCTGAGTGAATCTTTATAAAGCGAGCTATCGGCGAAAATGTAAACGGGCGTCTTATCGAAAACCGGCGATCCGCGAATAAATGTAATCAGTCCAACCCCACTCACGACCGGAAGGTGACTGTCCAACAAGATGCAGTGTGGTGGCGGAACATCCTTCGCGGTTTCCTTCACCTGAAAATAATGAAGGGCGGTGTCTCCCCGCTCTATGATTAATAGCTGACTATTATGGCCTTTTGCTCTCAAGGCTTCCTCTAACAACAACGTATCGCCATCATTGTCCTCAACGTAAACAATGGTCGGCAGGTGGGTGTCAGTGGTGTTGGTCATGACCATAAGCTAATCGCTATTACCAAAAGTTGCGATGGTGAAAATGAGAGGTCCCTCTCCCGAGTTTCTCAGAGCTGATCAAC
>JANMYZ010000564.1:0-8971 GCA_031382605.1 Planctomycetota bacterium
AGCGTGTTCTTGCGGGCCACCTTGGCGGCTGTCCGTCCGTCCTGCTTCGCTTTGGCTGGGCTCTCGCCCTTTTCGACCATGGTCCGTAAGAGCTCTTCCATCGTGATCATAAGGCCATTCCCGGGGGTTCTCGCGACGCACTCTGGCGATCCATGCCAGCAGGCGCAAGTAGCGGGGAAGGGAGCAGATGCACCGATGACTCAGGGTGTCGCAACAGCCACAAAGGAACCGGCCACGTTCTCTTGAGCCCCCTCTTCTCGACCCTCTGACGCCGTCAATGATCAGGCGATGATCAGGGCGCGACGATCAGTTGAAAAACCGGAACGACCCAGGCTTTTGCCCGCGCTGCTGCGGCTAAAATTCGTGCGCGCACAATGATGTCTTGATCACGCGACGTTGTCCGGTCGACCAACACCGTGACGGCCCGTAATTCGGGCTCTGCTCCTTGGCCGTAGTGCTTGGTCAATAAAGCATCCAACGCGATGTCGCTGACGAGGTGATCTTCAACGAAGAGCTCGGCAGTGGCATTCATTTTCACGCTCAGTGGCAGCGTGACTTTGGTAAAAACCATGCGCACTTTGCTGCTCGCCAATGGACAAATAGCGCTGAATGTTTCGAAGTGCCTGTCGGAAGCCGCCCCAGGCGAAGGACTGGCAAGCAATGCATCTGGCTCATCGACAATGCCGACGACGGACTTGGTATTATCGAGCATGAAACGTTCTTTGCGCTGCACGCGTCCATCGGGGCCGGTCTCATCGATCGTCAGAAAACGACTTCCGGTGTAGATGAAGGGCAGCGCGGGATAACCCATATCCGTTATGCGATCACGGATCAACGAACTGGCATCGATGGTGTGCCAGGTGCCTGGGGCATCTGACGATTCCCACTCGATCATCACCCGCAATGGCAAGCCGCGACCTGGATGACCGGTGAATTCTGGTGCCGACATGCCATCGGAGACGCCAAGCGCAGCGATAAATGCGGCTTTCACTAATTGGCCGTTGGCCGCGTCCAAGCGCACCAAGCTTTCATGGGTTTTACCCGTCGCCAGACAGGCGAGAGCTTCAAGCCCATCAACCGGACCTTGATCAATAATGAGGGTTCCGGTCAGCGCCACGGCTTGGCCAATCGCCACCAATACTCCCGGAGCGAATTCTTTCAGCGCCGTTGGGGCTGGGATGATCTTGGGTTTGGCGCGCGGTAACTCAGGCAGAGCCAGCAACGACTTCGACGACGTTGACGCTTCGCTCGCTTTCAGGCCACCCAGACCATTGAAGCCCAGTGCCACCATCAAGGCGCCAGATAACAGCGGACGGCGGATAATGCTGAAGATAGTCATGGGTGCCTCACTCATAAAACGTTAGCAAGGATGATGCCGCTCACCATTGCTCGGTTTTCGTAAAGGTGTCCGCGTGGACGACACGCGAAAGGCGCCGTGTCGAACTTTTAGGCTGACGGTAACTTGGCCGTTTCTTGTTTTAACGCTTGGTCACTTTTTTGACGTTCTTACGCACGGCTGGTTTCGTGGCTGGTTTCGTGGCTGGTTTCACAGCTTTTTTCGTGGCTGGAGAAACCGTCTTGTTCGCTTTGGTTTTTTTGGCGCGCGATTTCTTGCTAGTTTTTCGCGCTGCTTTCGCGGTCACACGTCGTGCGGAGCCGGCCGCCTCCCAGGCTGCCAAGACCGCATTCGCTAATTCCTCACAGCCGCCGTTGCCTGGCAGCACGCGCACCACATCCACACATGGCAGGCCGGTAGATTTACTGGCGGCGGCGATTTCTGCCTGCGCCGTCTTTGCATCAAGTCCCAAGGTGTTCAGTGCCACCGCAATAACTTTGCCCGGATGCAGCGGCGCGAGCATGTCTTCGTAGAGTCGGCGATAGGCGGGCAGCGGTGGGATCGGGACGTCGGTATGACGATGAACCGTGCGCGTTGGCGCATGACATAATACCATCGCGTCAGGACAACTGCCATGCAGCAAGGACAACGCTACGCCGGAATACGGCGGCGATAATAATCCGTCTTGGCCTTCGATAATCAGAATGTCGCCAAGCTTCGCTTCGCTGGTCACCAAGCCTTCGACGGCACCAGAGGCGAAATTCGAAATCACGCGATCAATACATATTCCGCGACCAGTGACCAGTTTGCCGTCTTGGCCGGTGGAAACAAAACGCGCGTTAATGCCGCGTGCCTCTAAGTGCCGGGTTAATTCCAGTGCGGTCGTAGTTTTGCCAATGCTGGCATCGGTGCCAACCACCAGCACGCGAAACGCACTGGTATGCCGGGCCTGCGCCGTACCGATGGGAAAATCTTCGTTGGGTAATTTTCGCAGGTTGACCAATTCAACCGCATAACGCGCGGCTAACGACACCACGTTGGGATCACCGGTCACACTTTCATGCAAACCAGAAATTACTCCCACGCGCTGCTTGATCGCATCATAAACTTGCAGCCGCAATTCATCCGGCAGCAACCCGCCCGGGGTAGCGATGCCAATGACCACCCAGTCGATACCCAGCGCGACGGCTTCTTGCACGGTGGCCACAATCGGGATGCCGGCACCGGCTCCGGTCAACGCCTGCAAATCTTCGCCAGCATGATTGGCGTCGACCACGCAAACCACATCGTCGGGACGAAAACGCAGCATGCCCATGGCGGTTTTGTTGCGGTAAATGTCGTGGCCACCTTGGGTCAAAAGAGCGAGGCGGCGATAGAGCGTTGGGGTCGGGGTCGCGGTCATAAGCGGGACTATGAGAGGCCGGGAGTGCGGAGAAAGTCTATGTTTGGTGCAACCCATGATGGAACGGCAGCGCTCAGAAGTCCCCAACAAGTCCCCAACAAGTGGCACTCAAAGACAGCCGACTCTGACTCTGGCAAAATGGCCAACCGCTCGACACTTCCGCGCCATGCGACGTTTAGTGATTTTTTTTGCGCGTGTTGGCGACTTGGTGATGTTCACCCCGGTTATTCGTCAATTGGCGCGTGACAGCGAAGTTGACGTGCTAGTGCGACCCTGGGGCACACCCCTGCTGAGTGGTCAGCCGGGCGTTAGCACCGTGCATACGCTGCGCACGCCGAATCGTGATGGATGGTTGGCGCGTCTGTTGGATGGCGGTGAGCATGCTGCCATGGCACGAACATTAGCTGAAAAAAATTACGCAGAAATCATCACCTTTAAAGGTGAAGCCGCCGCCGTGCAGCGTTGGGTCGACAGCTGGCGGGGTACGGCGACCATGCGCCACATTTCGCGTTCCATTCCTGGGGCTCCGCGTCACAACGTCGACGCCAATAGTCATGCGCTCACGTTTGGTGGATTTTCGATCGAAGGATTTGATCCGCTGCCACGACTGACCATTGCGGACGCTGAACGCGCCACGGCCAATGCCCGACTTGGCGCGCTCGGCAAACGTGTTCTCGCGGTGCAGGCCGGTTCTTCGCTCACCCATCGGTGGTTGCGCAAACAACCAAACCTCAAAGGCCTGACGCCACAACAATGGAGCGCGTTTCTCGCGCGTTTATTTGACGGCCAGCACATCGACGCCGTGGTGCTGCATGGTTCCGCTCCCGAAGGACGCGAGGCCCGCGCTATTCGCAAAGCCATGGATGCACGTTGGCAACATCACGTTCACGATTGGACGGGCCAAGTCCCCTTGACCCAATTGCCCGCCGTGCTCGCGGCTTCGCACGCCACCGTTTCCGTCGATACGGGCCCAGCGCATATCGCCGCAGCGGTCGGTTGCCCATTGTTGGTATTTTTCGGCCCCACCGATCCCGCCGTCTTTGCTCCGCGTGGACCGGGACGTGTCGAGGTGTTGCTCGGCTCAGCGCCGTGTCAATTTTGCCACGGCACGAAACTCTTTAAACGCTGCCGCGCCAATATCTGTTTGAGTACCATGACGACCGAAACGGTAATCGCTGGGTGGCAGCGATTAATGAAAGCCTAGTTCGGCATAAATTACGCCGTTCAATTTAAAGCGATCGTCCGACGGCTTCGCCAATCGAACGTAGTCCATTCTTTTCTATGAGTTTCACCAAACCACGGTTGATACGTGCGATCATTGCCGGGCCGTGGTAAATCATGGCACTATAGATCTGCACCAACGTAGCGCCGTGGCTGATTTTTTCCCATGCCGCGTCGGCGTTATCCACTCCGCCAACCCCGATGATGGGAATGCGCTGAGCTGCCGGTTGGCGAAGGACGCGACGAGCGACTCGGGCTAATACGGCGGTGGAGCGTTGGCGCAGCGGGGCGCCGGATAATCCACCAGCGCCGATGGCGTCGATGCGCGCGACGGATGTGTTCAGGCCGGTGCGCGTAATCGTGGTGTTGGTGGCGATGATGCCGTTACAGCCAGTTTCGAGAGCCACGTCGACAGCGGCATCAATGCCGTCGTCGCTCAGATCGGGCGCAATTTTCAGCAACAACGGTTTGCTCGCAGCAACCGCATTCAACGTCGAGCGCACGCCAGCTAACAGCGGCCGCAGAAAGGCTTCGCCTTGCAGATCACGCAGTCCAGGCGTGTTCGGGCTGGAAACGTTGATGACCACGTAATCGGCCAACGCACCAAGTGCGCGTACGGAAATGTCGTAGTCCGACAACGCCGCATTGAGATCAACTACCTTCGACTTGCCCAAGTTAATTCCTAAAACACACCCAGGTCGACGATGCGCGTAACGCGCCGACAACCGCGCTGCGACTGCCGCCGCGCCGTGATTATTGAAACCCATGCGGTTGATCACCGCGCGATCATCGACCAAGCGAAATAAGCGCGGCGCCGGATTTCCAGGTTGTGCCTGTCCCGTAACCGTGCCGATTTCAACGTGTGAAAATCCACATGCGCCGAGCGCGTCGATCGCCACGCCGTTTTTGTCCAGACCAGCAGCCAAACCCAGTGGACTACGAAAATCCATATCCCAAACGTGCTGCCGCAAAGCCGCGTGTTCGTAACCATACCAAGCGCGCAGCAAACCCGCAGGCGCCGCACGCTGTAACGCAGCGATGATCAGGTTGTGAGCGGTCTCAGCATCGAGGCGGAAGAGCAACGGCTTCAGCAGCGTAGTATAGGCGTCCATGGCGGGCGGGAGGCTAGCCAGCAATGCCGCTGAAGCCACCGCATGCTGAGGTGCGGACGTGAACGACGTTGGATGGAATTATCAGCGCCGCCAAACCGCGCCGAGGTGATGATTTCCTCGACCACGGCGAATCGGTTAGCACCGCTAACGCGTCGCCCTTGCGCGATCAATCAAATGCCTTTTCCGGAATGACCACCTTGACGATTAAGTGATTCGTGAATCGCGAAGAGCAGGATCATTTGCTCGCAGAAAATTCGCCAGCTGATGTTGCTGAAGAAGAGCCATAAAAGCGCGTGATCCCAAGACAGATCGTGGAAGTAGATCAGCAAGGAGTGAAGGACAACGCTGTCCATTTGTTTGGGAATTGGAAAAAAGCGCGCAGCGACGAAAGCAAAGAGAATGACCACGACGAGGGGATAGATGACTTTGATCAGACCTGCACTGATCATCATGCGAAATGCGAGGAAATCTTTCATCGGGCGTGCTCCGCTGGTGGTCCTATCGTCGTCATGAAAAACGCCAACGGGTGAGTAACTCAAAAAAACCCTGGAGAGAATCCTTTTACCGCCAAGCCGCCAAGAGTGCAAAGGACTTACAGAAAAATGAACTTCGCCCTTTCGGTGAAGCTGTTGATCATCTAGGTTTTGAACCGATTCCTTGATTCCCTTGGCGTCTTTGCGCCTTCGCGGTGGAAGTTTGAATTTCTAGTGCGCCCTTAGGGCAACGCCGCTGACGGCAACCTCGCGACGGAGGTCCGTGGACAACCATCGTTGCTGATAACACTGCGCGCATGCCGGTGCCGCTGATCGTTATTTTAGGTCCGACCGCGTCAGGAAAGAGCGCGCTGGCCGTGCGTTTAGCGCAGGCGTTCGCTGGCGAGGTGATCAGCGCCGACGCCTTCGCGGTGTATCGCGGCATGGATATTGGTACCGCGAAAATATCTGCTAAAGAACAACACGGCGTTCCTCATCATCTGATGTCGGTATTCGAACCGGAAGAACGCTGCGATGTCAGCCGTTGGCTGACGTTGGCAGAGGCCGCCATCGCTGACATCCGTGTACATGGTCATCTGCCGATTATCGCTGGTGGCACGCCGCTGTACGTCAAGGCGTTGCTTGAAGGTTTATCGGCTGGTGCTCCGCGTGATCCGGCCGTGCGTGCGGCGCTGGACGCGCGTTATGCCAGCGAAGGCAGCGAGGCATTATTCGCTGAACTGACGCGCATTGATCCGCAGTATGCGGCAGAGCGTCATGCGAACGATCAGCGCCGCATCGTGCGCGCGCTCGAAGTGCACGCGCTGACTGGGCAACCGTATTCGTCATTTCATACGACCGATGGCATTCGGCGAACGGACCTCGCGCCGTTACTGATCGGCTTGGAGTGGCCGCGCGAGGAAATTTACGCACGCATCAATCAACGGGCAGCAGCAATGTTTACCAACGGCTTGGTCGACGAAGTGCGCGCGCTCGCCCCACGCCTGAGCCCAGAAGCCGCGCAGGCGGTGGGCTATAAAGAAGTGTTAGCGTATTTGCGTGGTGAAAGCGATCTCGCCCGGGCGATCGAATTGGTCCAACAAAAATCACGAAATCTCGCCAAACATCAAATGACTTGGTATCGTCGCTGGCCGGATATTCAGTGGTTATCGGGCTCTGCGATGGATCTCCATGATCAAGCGCAGGCGCTGGTTAATAAATTTTTAGCCGATCAATCAACGGAATGAATCCTAGAGACGAAAGTTAGGAAACCTAACTGAACAAGAGAAACGGAGGAACGGAGAAGAGCGGAAAAAGTCAGCAGCAAAGTTTGCTGCCAAATCAAAGCTTTCCTGTCTTCCGCTGTCTTCCTCCGTTCCTCTTGTTCCTCTTGTTCAATGCTGACTTTTCGAATGATTATCGTTTTTTGCGTCAGGCATTTTTCGCGGCGAATGCTTTCATAAACGCGGCCAGTGCCTGGGCGCCTTCTAACGGCATGGCGTTGTACGTCGACGCACGAATGCCGCCGACGGTGCGGTAGCCTTTGAGTGCGACCATGCCTTGTTTCGCCGCGTCTTTGATAAACACCTCGGTGATTTCTTCGCTTGGCAGGCGGAAGGTGATGTTCATGCGGCTGCGCTGCGCGGGTACGCTGAGCGTGCTCTTGTAAAAACCGTTGGAGGCGTCGATCGCGCTGTAGACGGCGGCCGCTTTGGTTTCGTTGATTTTTTCAATTGCGGCTAGTCCTCCCTGTTTTTCCAGCCAACGGAAGGTTTCGAGCAGGATGTAAATGCCGAACGTTGGCGGCGTGTTGACCATGCTCTTCGCCTCGGCGAGCTTGGCGAAGTTGAAGATACCAGGCACGGTTTTGGCAATGCGCGGGTACCAATCCTTGCGCACCACGGCGACGACCACGCCTGCTGGGCCAAGATTTTTTTGTGCGCCCGCATAGATCAACGCCGCGTCCTTGGCTGGGTGCGGACGCGCCATGAATTCACTGGACGCGTCGACAATCAGATTGGGATGTTTCGGCCATTCCTGCAGGCGATGGCCATGCACGGTTTCGTTTGAGCAGACGTGTAAATACGCCGCGTCTGGGGTCAGCTTCCATTCATTTTCTGGGGTGCTGTGATCGAAGTTCGACGCTTCGGTGTTGCCGACGATGTTAACTTTGGCGCCGGCAGCTTGCGCGGCCTTCGCGGCTTTTTGACTCCATTCGCCAGAAACTAAATAATCCACCGGGCCGGTGGCGAAGTTCATCGGAATAGTGGTGAACAGCTGCGTTGCGCCGCCTTGCAGAAACAGCACGTCATGGGTGTCGCCCACGCCCAGCAGATTTTTGCAACGGCTGATGGCTTCATCGATGACGCCGTCAAATTCTTTGCCGCGATGGCTGCATTCGGCGATGCCGAAACCTTTCCCTTGAAAATCAATCAAGGCCTTGGCCGAAGCCTCAAGCACTTCCAACGGCAGCATGGCAGGGCCGGCGCTGAAGTTGAAAACGCGGGCAGATTTGGCTTGGGCATTCATCAGAGGGTCTCCAAAGGGGAAGGTCAGGAGCCTAGTCAAGTCGCCGACATCGCCAGCGGTGACATGCGTGTATGTCCGTAGTGATGGTTGAACGGTAGCCAATCCATTGCGAAATTGCATGAGTCGCTCAGGTTTACCCGCCAGAGGCACCCATGACCAAGGCCAAAGCGCGCTCGCCCAAAGATCAAAAAGCGAAAGTCCGTGAGGAAGTGGTCACCGAAATGCAGCAGCAAATGGCGATGGACAAGTTCGAACAGGAACGTCCCCAGCTATGGTTGCAGTCTCAACGCGTGATGAAGTTGGTGGAAGTGCAGTCCGAACTCGAAAACGAAGAATTCCCTGAGGGCAGCTGCTTTTTGCATGCCAGCACGGTCGGATTTTCATCGTTCTGCGTGAAAAAAGTCATCGGCATCGACCTCGATACCTGTCAGGTAACCATCGAGATCTACGGCGATTAACATTTAGAAGCCGGCGTCATCGTGGTGCCATTGGAAGCCGTCGAATGGTTCGGCTTCCCCGCCAAAGCGGTGTCCACCGGCATACATTTCGAAGGCTTCACGCATCACATCGCTCCACAAAAAGTGGTCCCAGCGCAAGTCGTCGCCGAGTCAGTGCCTGGGAAGCGGAAGAAGCAGAAGAGTGAAGAGAAGCCGAAAGAATAAGAATCTGTCTGGAAAGGAAAATTTAACAGGTTCCTCGTCGTTCGAAGTGGAAGCGTTCCCGAATGTACGGCTGAGCTGCGTTCTCGCGTCCCAGCGGGACGCCATGAGAATAGCCCGGCACTTCAGTGCCGGTGAATAAAGTTGGCGATGACCACAGTCCCGGGGGGTCGGCTGGAACGTTGTGTGTTTGTGCCGTCCCGCCGGGGCGGAGTGGGAAAACACCGTTGTGCCGGCAC
>JANMYZ010000590.1:0-5130 GCA_031382605.1 Planctomycetota bacterium
TCCAGCTTGACGGCAATCGGTTATTGCTGACCCACGCGGTGCATAACCCTGGGAAAGAACGTCGCGAAATCGAATGGTGTGAGCACATCAACCTCGGCCAACCGTTCATCGATTTCGCCACTTGTGAAGCAGGGGTCGACAAGATTTTCAACTGGCATGGCGAACCCGAACCGCTGCCACGTTTCCCGCAGATTCCGTCGCTAGGCGAAATGCCGATCACCGAAATCCTTGCCATTCCCACGCCAGATCAGCCCATTTGCGGGGATGTGGTTGCTGGCCGCGTCAAAACAGCGACGTGGTCAGTTACCAATCCAACGCTCAAGCGTCGCCTCAGTTGCAGCTGGAAAATCAGCGATTTTCCGTGGCTAACGATTTGGACGCAGCACCGCAGCCGCCCAGGCACGCCGTGGTTTAGTCGTGAACGCACGCGTGGATTGGAACTCACCACCAAACCGTTCCCAAATGGTCGCACCGACGCAGAAGTCCATCCGACGTTCCAAGGCATCACCACGGTCTGTCACGTGGAGCCAGGGCAGTGGAAAGAACATCCGATTGAGCTGCGTTGGGAGCGGACCTGAAATAGTTCGGCTCGGCGTCGTTCTCTCACCAGGCGACGCTGACCTGAGCCCACCACCTGACTCTAGCGATTTCGCCGATGGTGTACACGCTGGCCGCATGACCGAACACGCTACGCCTGAACATTTACGACTTCATGAAGACGGTGAGCGAACAAAAAACTGGAAGCGTTGGGGACCGTATCTGTCGGAGCGGCAGTGGGCGACGGTGCGCGAAGATTATTCTGCTACCGGCGAGTGCTGGGAATATTTTCCGCATGATCACGCGCGCAGTCGGGCGTATCGTTGGGGCGAAGATGGAATTTTCGGCATCACCGATCGTGAGTGTCGGCTGTGTTTTGGCTTGGCGATGTGGAATGGGCGCGACCCGATTTTGAAAGAGCGCTTATTTGGTCTGACCGGACCGCAGGGCAATCACGGCGAAGATTCTAAGGAATGCTGGTGGTATCTCGACAGCACGCCGACGCATTCATGGATGGAAGCCCTCTACAAATATCCGCAGGCAGAGTATCCCTACGAACGATTGGTTGAATTAAACCGCGATCGCGGTCGTGATCAGGGCGAAGTGGAGTTGGCTGACACCGGAGTTTTCGATAACGGATATTGGGATGTGGCGGTGACCTACGCCAAGGCTGCGCCAGAAGATCTGTGCATTCTCCTTACCGTGACTAACCGTGGCCCGGTCACCGCGACGATCGATTTGTTGCCGACGTTGTGGTTCCGCAATACTTGGTCGTGGGGATGTAAGCATGATGGATGCACGGTGAAACCAAGATTGCATTTGGATGGCGAGGTCGTGCGCACGAAGCACGAAACCCTCGGTGAGTTTCATTTTTCCGCCGACAACGCAGCGGATGGGACCAAGCCAACGTGGTTGTTTACCGATAACGAAACCAATTTTGCGCGACTTTATAACGGCAATAATCCTTCACCGTGGGTGAAAGACGCTTTTCATCGCCACGTCGTAGCGGGTGAAGTTGGCGCGGTGAATCCAAAAAAGCACGGAACGAAAACTGCCGCGTGGTATCACTTGACGGTACCGGCTGGCGGCAGCGTCACCGTGCGTTTGCGCCTTCGACCAGAGGGTTCTCGCGGGGAAGCGTTTGGTGCCTCATTTGCGAAAACCCTGAAGGAGCGTCACGCCGAAGCCGACGCGTATTACGACGCGATTGAACCGCCGGGCATGGGTGTTCAGGAACGCGCCGTCGCACGACAGGCGTACGCTGGGTTGCTGTGGTCGAAACAGTTTTATCACTACGTGGTGAAGGATTGGCTTGATGGTGATGCGGATCAGCCCGCACCGCCAGAGGCGCGTAAACAAGGGCGTAATCACGATTGGCCGCACTTGTTCAATCGCGATATCATTTCTATGCCCGACAAGTGGGAGTACCCGTGGTATGCGGCGTGGGACTTGGCGTTTCACTGCATTCCCCTGGCCCGCGTTGATCCCCAGTTTGCCAAAGAGCAACTGCTGTTGTTTCTGCGTGAATGGTACATGCATCCGAATGGCCAGATTCCGGCGTACGAATTTGCGCTTGGTGACGTCAATCCGCCGGTGCATGCGTGGGCGGCTTGGCGGGTCTACCGTATTACTGCAAGCGCTGGTAAGCACGGCGCCACCGTCCACGGTGACCTCGATTTTTTGGAACGTGTTTTCCAGAAACTCTTGATCAATTTCACCTGGTGGGTGAATCGTAAAGACGTCGGCGGAAAACATCTGTTCGCTGGCGGCTTCCTTGGTTTGGATAACATCGGAGTCTTTGATCGATCAAAACCGTTACCCGGTGGGGCTACGCTCGAACAAGCCGACGGCACAGCGTGGATGGCATTTTATGCCGGACGCATGCTGACCATCGCGTTGGAATTGGCCAAACATCGACCTGCATATGAGGACATCGCCTCTAAGTTTTTTGAGCACTACGTTGAGATTGCCGACGCGATCAACCATCTTGGCAACGATGGGTTATGGGATGAAAAGGACGGCTTTTACTATGACTTACTTAAACGGAGCGATGGCCCTGTCCGTCTGCGTATTCGTTCTCTTGTCGGTCTGATTCCATTGCTGGCGGTGGAAATCCTTGACGCGGATGTGATGGCGCGCTTCCCCGCCTTTTCTAAACGATTGAAATGGTTCGTTGAAAACCGTCGCGATTTAGCGGGGTACATCAGCTATTTAGACACCACCGGTGATCCCTCGAATCCTCGACGTTTGTTGGCGATCCCATCGCGTCAGCGCCTAGAACGCGTGTTGCGCTATGTGTTGGATGAAAATGAATTCTTGTCACCGCACGGCGTGCGTTCGCTGTCGCGTTATCACGCTGATCATCCTTACGTTCTTGCAGATGAAGAGTCCGAAGCACGAGTTGGTTACGATCCAGGTGAATCCACGAGTGGATTGTTTGGTGGCAACAGCAACTGGCGCGGTCCGGTATGGTTTCCGATCAATTATTTGCTGATCGAATCACTTGAACGTTACCACGCGTATTATGGCGCCGACTTTCAGATCGAATGTCCGACGGGATCGGGAAACATGATGGATCTGGGCCAAGTGGCACGCGAACTCGCTCGGCGTTTAGGATCGTTATTTCTCCGCGATGCGAACGGCAAGCGTCCATGTAACGGCGGTGATGAACGTCGTGATCGTGATCCGCATTGGAAAGACTTAGTTTGGTTTCATGAATATTTTCACGGCGATAATGGCAAAGGTCTTGGCGCTGATCATCAAACCGGTTGGACGGCGCTGGCCGCATTGTGTCTGGAGCGCATGGGCGACAACAAAGGCACTCAGAAAATCTTTCGTCGGCATTCCCGGTGAGGCAAAGCAAATGTAGGGGTTAAATTTCTGGAATACGTCCTGGGTTACAGGCGTGGAATTTACCGGATAAAGTCACGCAAAAGACCCTGGGGTTATCCCCAGGGTCTTTCGTTTCAAAACGCAAACGCTGTGCAGCGATCAGTTTTACTTCTGCAGGTCAGCGCCGCTCTTTTTCCAGCCAGCGAGGCCTGGGGTGAAGTGCTTGACGTTGGTATATCCGAGAGCGGCAACCGCAGTCGCGGCAGACTTCCAGGCTGAGCAATTTTCATTGCCACAATACGCAACGACCAGAGCGGCTTTGTCGGCTGGGAGAACTGAGGCGATTTCTTTACCCTTGGCATCGAAATCAACGGCGGTGGGGATATGTCCAGCCTTGAACGAATCAGAACCATTAACGTCGATGACGACGACGGTCTTGGCCTTGATGGCTGCGGCTAAATCAGCCTGGGAGATATCAGCAAATTTGTCATCGGCGAAGGCGATGCTGCTGATGGAGAAAAGGAGGGCGAATAATGCGGTCTTCATGGGAGGTTCCTGATGGAGAGATGGCAGAGGTCTGCCGTGGTGGATCAGTGGAATACATTCCGTTCACGGAATGTGGCCACTGATATGGTGGATAGCCATGAGCCAAGGTCACCCCGACGCAAGTCGTTCAGGGGAAAGTTACCGCATCGTTGGACAGCGTCGGAGCAGGTTCGTTGGCAGGTCGCGGAGGCAGTACCGTGACGGTAACGCGAATTGTGACCGGATCGTAAGTTGCCCAGGTCGGGCCCATGACTCCGACCGGGACTTCGACCGGAACGCCGAGTTCGATGGTCGGGCGGATGGCGACATAAGCGGTTAGCTCGGTTTCTGGCCGCAATCCATTGAGCAGATTGGCAGGTCCATGCAGGCCGAGAACCACTTGTGGTTGGCTGAGGGCAATGGCGAAACGATTGGTGAAATCCTTGGGCGCGAGAATCTGGACGGCCACGCTCATTTCTTTGGTGGCGCTGCGTATGGGACTTAGGGTTACCGTCGCGGTGACAGGATCGGCCACATCAAGTTGCTGATCCTTAAGCGTCAGTAAAACTATTTCTTTTCGTGAGGTCTGCATGGCTGGGTCGATGCCATTAATCGAAATCGCATCATAGGAAACCCGTTGGTTGCGCGTTTTAAAAAGATCGAGTTGCACGCGAGTTCCTCTGACGCGAACGCGGGTCGGTTCGATTGCCAGGGTTGCTTCAATTCCATCGGGAAGACCGGTGATCGGTGGAACTTGTACCGGTAGATAATCTTCGGTGATCAACGCGAAAACCACGCGAACTTCGCGGGCAGTTTCTGGTTCGATGTGGTTGATGCGCATATCATCATCTAACCCAAGCATGCTTCCGGTAATGGGGAACGTTTGTTCTCCGCGCAAAACGGCGTCGCCGCTAATGACCAGATGGGGCACGATCGCATTGCGTAACCCGCCGACCTGGCTGACCGGAACGCTGAGATTTACCGTGAATTTATCGGGGCGAATCTCGGTGACGCGGTAGCCCTTGGGTAGGCTCTGTACCGACGCTGACGTCACGCTGACATTGATCGAGCGCTCAATGCGCACCTGGCCATTGGTGTACAGCCATAACGCAACGGCAATCACCAGCGCGACGAGTTTGAGTTCCCAATGTTCGCTAAAGCGGCCGATCATGGCGTCGCTTCTTCGCTGCTTTTGGTGGGATGAGTGTCAGCTTTTCCGTGTTTCTTTTTCGTCGA
>JANMYZ010000612.1:0-2736 GCA_031382605.1 Planctomycetota bacterium
GAGGCATAAAGACGGGGTATGGAAATTCGTCGTTGTCAGGGGCGTCCAGCAATTATACGAAGATCGAGGTAAGACATGGTGGTACAGTTGCGATTTTATTGAAGTGACAGCTCCTAAGCACAGTGATTCTTATCGCAATGCTGATCGCAATGACAGGAACTTTTTTAAGCCGTTACGAGGGATTGATCGACGAAGTCATGATGATCGTGATGACAGTGCGGTAGTAAGGAGACAAATAAATACGAGGAAACACAAAGTTGGAACCGGCTCGTTTAGTGCGGATCAGGAGAGTCGTATCGATGCGGGTATTAATTATATGGAAGAGGGCGCTAAAGCATCATTCATGAATTTTCTCGTTGCCTATTTCCTGGAAATAAGCCTTGACTTTAAAGGGGGTAAAGAAGGTATTTTTTTAGCCGAAGTAGCACGCGCCCTTGAAGATGCGTATTCACGGCAAATGCCGAAAACGCTCAAAGGCATTCTGGCTGATCAGTTGTACATAAAGGTAATTGAAAACGTCGACCAACCACGGATGAGTGCTTTCAAATGTGCGGAATCTTCACTAAGTGAGGTGGGTGTAAACTATTTAAATAAAGGTGCGGGCGGAAATAAATCGCTGTTCAATTGTATTTACGATGAGGGATTAAAGCCGCGAGACAACAAGTCTGGGGATAATTTTATATTGCGATCGAATGTGGTTTCCTCTGGAGTTAAAGTCACGGAATTCTTCAACATCGGCGACATTCCCCGTATGCCTTTAACTGACAAGAGTGTCAGTGTGTCGGATGTTGCGGCTTTATTCGAGCTCAGCTGGACCATGTCTGCGAACGTGGTGTCGGCAGGCACTAAGTACCACCAGGAAACGGGGATGCTGATTGTCACGGGGTCAGAAAATGAGATTAAGATTGCGAAAAACGCATTCAGTAAGTTGTGTAATATTCCTGCTGCTTCCAGGCCACGGAATAACACTGCCGATAAATTGGACCCACTTGGTGACACCCTGTCTGAGGAGTCTTTAAAAGAAGCGACTGGAAAAGAGGGCAAAGAAGGCAAAGCGAGTAAAGAGAAAACCAGGCCGTAGTGTAAAAATCGGCGTTGGAAGAGTTCAAGTATGACTTGGCAAAGCATGCTCAATGATGGGCTCACGTTCAAGGGCCGCATAGCATGTCACCCTTGCGGAGAGAACTACTCCGCAAGGACAGCGAGGGACTGATATACATGAGCGTCAATATCAGCGAAATAACCAGGGGCATACGTGCTGGCGACGAAGGCGCCTTTATAGTTTTTTACCAGTTATATTCGGCACGTATGCTTCGCTATTTGTTGGTTGTCACTCGCGGAGATGTGTTGGCGGCTAATGAGGTACATCAAGAAATATTACTGCGCGTTATTCGGCACATGAAAGAAATGCTCACCGATGAAGATCTGTGGCGCTTCTTGGCAGTTTGTATGCGTTCAGCTTGGATTGATTACCAACGTTCACGTCGGCGTGCAGAACAACGTTCAATGCCAATAGCCGAATCGTTGCTGATGACTGAGTCAGAAGAGCAGGCGACGAATCAACTGCACGAACTGTTGGAGCAATCACTGGCAGAACTCCCTGATGAAGATCGACGGCTGATTAACGCACATTATTTCGATGGATGCTCGCAAACAGAGCTAGCCGAAAGGCAAGAGATTCCGGTTAAGACGTTATCTATGCGCCTGGTCCGGCTGCGACGGCGCATGCGAGATTTTATCAAGGAAGGACTGAGCCATGGATAACGACAGCGATGTTCAGCTAAGTCTGCGAAAGGCCTTAGTGCGCAATCGCATGCTGCATGATATTTTGATAGAGGAGACTCAGCTATCAGACGATGTTTTAGTGCAACAACGCTGCCTGCGTGAGGTACGTCGGGTATCCGCCGCACGTCGTTGGCGGCTCAGGGTGGCTGCCATCGCTGGGGTTGCGGCAATGATTATGGCATCGATTGGTGGTTCCTGGCTGTTGACCAACCGTTCTTTAACGCGGGACCAGGTTGTGGCAGTGAACGAAAAAATGACTTCGCTAACTCCGTTCATGCCGCCTTTGGTCACCGCCACCAATGTGCCGGGATTTGAAATGGTCCACAGCGAGCTAACAGCAGGTTTGCTCCAGGTAATTCCCACAGCAGCCATTCAAACATACGTAACCATTTCTTCTTCAAACTCTTTATTGGCCGATGCCGCCGGATCATTTTCGATGGTATCTACCGCGGATTTGCAAATGGCTCAATTTCACACAACGGTGTCGAGTTCATCATTGAAGGGTAATTTTTCAGAGAGTTCAACAGCGAGCCTGGATACCATAGTCGCTACCATTGGTGATGATGAATTTCTGAATTTGCCGCGAGTCATTGGCATTGTGGGATATGCTGGGAACCAGCGAGTGTTACTGCGGTCGACGAACTAAATTATTTGCGCGAGAGAAACGTTCAGATACCTGCGTGGAGTGGTTTTCATAGTCATTTGCGTTTCTTTTTTCTATTCCCGCGCCCCATGTTTTTTCGCGGTGCTGATCCATCGATCCGCCAAATGTTCGACCTCGCTGCCCAGGCCGTGGGCCAAGTGAAGTGACAATGCCATCATTAAGCACGAGGCTTCGCGCAGCGCGTCAGTAGTAGTGAGATTGGCGAACGCGGTCTGAGCAGCCGCTTGCAGCTGTTGATGGTGCGCTGCCGCGAATGCCGTCGGATCGCCGCGCAAGTGCTCCAAATC
>JANMYZ010000623.1:0-1857 GCA_031382605.1 Planctomycetota bacterium
ATCAGTCCTGGCTCAGCAGCAAGTGCTTGCCAACCCCTCAAACTGTCGTGATCGGTCACCGCCCAATGATCGACTTGCTGCTGACGCACGGCGGCCAGTAGCTCGCGCGGGGCAAGCTGGCCATCGCTGTGGTGAGTATGCATGTGGAGATCGACGCGCACGGCGGCGGACTATGGTGCGGCGTCAGCCGCCACCAGCGGCGACGGGCTCAACTCTCCTGAGCAACTTACCGGAACTTCACGTACCACACCGCTGCGGCCGCAGCGATGACCACCACCACGATTGCCAAGGCAATCCATGTGCCGTTGCTGCTTTTTCCCCGACGATGTGGTTCGGTGCGCGGCTTGTTATTGGACGCCGAGGGCGATCCGCGCTGATGTGGTCCGGTGCCGGGTTTCACCGCAGCTTTTGTTTTGGGTCGCGCAGCAACGACGTTTGGTCGCGCGATGGCGTCTTCCAATTCAACGATGAAACGTCCACAATCGGCTGGCCGACCAGCGGGGTCTTTGCTCAGCGTGCGCATGATGAAAGCACTGATGGCGACCGGTGTTTCTGGCGCAAATTCGGCGATCGGTTTGGCTTCTTCGCGAATAACGCGGGTCATGACTTCGGTGGCGTTGCGGCCATCAAAAGGCAGGGCTCCGGTGATCAGTTGATAGAAACTGGCGCCCAGCGCATACAAATCGCTGGACGGGGTGACGTCTTTTGCACTGCGAATTTGCTCGGGTGACATGTAGGCCGGAGAGCCGAGAGCTACCCCCTGCATGGTCAGCCCAAGATTGTCGGCATCGGTCAAACTGCGTTCGTCGTCGAGCTGTTTCGCCAAGCCAAGATCAGCGAGTTTCGCCACGCCGTCGGTCGTCACCAAAATGTTGGCTGGTTTGATGTCGCGATGAATGATGCCTTTGCTGTGCGCATATTCGAGTCCCCGCGCGACTTGCAGAATCAGCTGAGCAGCTCGTTCCCACGGGACTTTTCCGAGTTCTTCGACCATGGTCGCGAGGGTCTGGCCATCAATGAATTCCATCACCAAAAAATGCACGCCACGTTCAAAACCACAGAAGTGCACGCCCACCACATTCGGATGCTGAATTGCCGCACATAAACGCGATTCGCGCTCAAAACGTCGAACCACGCGGGTGTCGGCGGCGGCGGCGCTGGCCAACATTTTGACCGCCACATGAAGCTGATGCTCCGCATGTTCGGCTTCGTAAACCACCCCGATGGCACCGGCGCCCAAACGGCGAATCAAGCGACAGCCTCCAAGCGTTTTGCCGACGAGTTTGTCTTCCTTGCGTTCAACCGGCGGAGTCAACTCCATCGGCCGTCGGCAATTGGGACAAGGTAAGGTTCGACCAGCGAGTTTTCTTGGCACCAAGGATTCACGGGCACAAGCGCGGCAGGTTTGTAGAAAGGAATTTTGCGTCACGGGCTTTCTTATGCGTGGGCGGCGTCTAGTTTCCACCACCGATGTCCGAACGAAGCGAAATTTCCACGGCACGCATCGATGCCGTCGCCGCAACGCTTGGTCACCGCTTCACTAACGTGGCGTTGCTGATGCAGGCATGCACCCATACCAGCCGCTGTGGCGCGCAAGCAACGCCGGCGGACAAACGTCGCGATGCGAACGAAAGACTTGAATTTTACGGTGATGCGTTGCTGGGCGCGGCGCTCTGCGGGTTGTTGTTCCAACGCTTTCCTGAGCTTGATGAAGGGCCGCTGTCGCGTTTAAAATCGGGATTGGTGTCGCGCGCGACTCTGGCACGAGCAATCGAAGACAGCGGTTTGCTGGCCTACTGTTTAGTCGGCCTACAGATGACGCAACCGTGGCCGGACTCCGTAAAAGCTAATTTCGCC
>JANMYZ010000624.1:0-4834 GCA_031382605.1 Planctomycetota bacterium
GGCGAAATCACCATCGGCACAGACGGAAGTCCAACCGCTATTAACATCGCAACGCTACAAATCCCTGCGGCTAAAACGAAAGGACCAGTGGCAACTCCGGCGTCGGTCGAACTCAGTTCTGCTGAACGCGGCGAAACCAAACAAGCATCGAATTGGAACGCAGCAATCGGTGATTTATCCGGCCAAGTGAATGATGTTATCACTCGTGACAAGGGCGCGGATCTGAGCGGTACGGTTTATTTCAAAATTGGCGGACAAAAACGCTATTTGATCGGCTCTCGCTCAGATGTGGCCAAGAAATTCGCCAATCCTTTCTGGTCGCCAACCGGCAAGGCCACTAGTTACGAAATCGATCACAGCGTTGAATTGCAAATGGGTGGTAATGACGACACCGCAAACCTGTGGCTATTAGAAGGATGGATCAACGGACAGTGCGGCGTCACCATCAAGGGGAATATCTACAAGGCGCTCGGCGGCATCATGACCGCCGCGAATATCGGTGACAAAGCGCTGTGGAAGGGCAAGAAACCACCCAAAGTCGCGGACGTTCGTTATGGGCCAAAGATTACCGTCGGCAAAGTCACCTTCGATGGCGCACCGGATGCCGGTGCTGGTTCTTTCTATAAGCCAAGCGACATCACCAGCGCGAAGGAACATATTAAACCACTGAAGGCAATGACCGAACAACAGGTCAAAGACGATGGCCTCCCAGGAACTAAAGATAGTCTGAGCATCTTTACTTCCCGCGCTGGCGGCTCGATGCTAAAAGTTCCGTGGGGCGAAGGAAAGACTAACGCCGCCATTGGCAAAGAATGGGTAAGAGGAGTCACCGCTGACAGCTTAACCTTTGATGTCGGGTCACAGACAGGCTCCATCACGGTCACGCTGTTCAAACCCAAGGGTAAGAAAGGGCTGCTAAAACCCGTTACCGACACACTTCCCATTGAGAAAATGGATGGCATTCCCTTTGGCGGCGCCATCAGCGATGCCGGCGTACGCGGCATGATGAAGCGTGCGAGCGTTTCGGTTGAAGGCTGGAGTCCAATCACGTTCAGCGATGCGGCCATGGGCGACGATGGCCTGAGCGCTAAAGGTAAGTTGAAAATTTCAGTACCAGCGCTCGAAGGAATTGATGTCGATCTGGTTCTGAGTGGTGACGAAATTGCCCTGCAAAAGACCTTCACCGCAGATGAATTCAGTTTACCGGGTCCAGTGCAGGTCAACGGTTGCTCTTTAACGATCGGCGTTGGCACCAACGGCGTTTCTGCGACCGGCGATGTCATGTTCAGTATAGAACGCGTGGGCAAAGGTGTGATCAGCGCCACGGCCTCAACCAAAGCTGGCGGCACCTGTTCACTCCATGGTGAGTTCCAGTTCGATCCGAAATTAGTCGATGAAGGATTAATTACCCTCGATTACAAAGAAGGGAAACTTAGCGGCACTGGCAAACTCGGCATTAAAGAAGGTCGAATCAAAGGCATCAAATCTGCCAAAGCTTCCATCGCCGTTGATGATAAAAAATGGAACGCGACTGGATCGGTAGAGCCTGATGTCCCAGGTATCGATCACGCCGATCTCTCGATCGCCTTCGATCCAGATAAAGGCATGAAAGTCAGCGGCGATTTATTCCTCAAGAAAATGCCGGGTATCAGCGATGGGAAACTCTCTGCCGAACTGTTAGAAACCGGCGATCGTTGGAAACTCAAAGCCAGCGGCACGGTCAACTTAGCGATTCCCGATCTGCCCGCGTCAATCACCGCGACCTACGACGATGGTGCCTTCACCGCGTCGCTGACGGTCGCGTATGCCAAGGGCATGCTTAAAGGTTCGCTCGTCGTTGGACTGACCAATCAAGCGGTCGGCGATGATGGCAAACCGGCGGGAGATCCAGGTGACGATCTGACGGTTTTCGGAAGTGGTTCAATGACCATTCAGGTAGCTCCGTGGTTACAGGGCACCGTCGCCATCACCTTGCTGCCAACCGGCAAGCTGAAAGTTTACGGCGAAGTCGCCCTGCCTTCGACCCTTGATGTTTTCCCAGAAAAACGCTTCGACAAAGAATTGCTGTCGATCGGCATAGATATTCCGATCGTCGGTGTGTCGGTGGCTGGTCAGCGCGTGGGTATTTTTGCCACCATCGGCGGCAATGTGAAATTGATGGCCGGTGTCGGCCCTGGGCAACTGCGCAACGTGAAACTCGGCATCGATTACACTCCGGGCGAGGAAGATAAAACCCACGTCACCGGTTCGGCAGAAATGCATGTGCCTGCCGATGCGGGATTACGCTTAGCCATTACTGGCGGCATCGGCGCCGGTATTCCCATCGTCAGCGCCACCGCAGGTCTTGAAATCGGCGCCTTCGCCGGAGTCAAAGCCGAAGCCAACGTCGGCACCACCGTCGACTGGACCCCAACCAAAGGCCTGGTGCTGGAAGGCAAAGCCGAAGCAAAAGCCCAACCAGCGTTCGCCTTCGACGTCACCGGCTTCGTCAAAGTCGAAGCCGATCTGCTGGTGAAAACTATTAACCTTTACGAGAAACGCTGGCAGCTCGCCGCCTTCGAATACGGCTCTGGCATGGAACTGGGCATCGAACTCCCGCTGCGCTACGAAGAAGGCAAACCATTCAATCCATCCATCGAAGACGTGAAGTTCACGTATCCCGACATCGATCCGATGGGCATGCTTGGTGGGCTGATTGATAAGTTGTGAGGTGACTTTTTTTGTTTTTCCGCTCATTCACGCTTCACGCTGACTAGTGATGGTCGCTGCTTCGCCAATCTCTTTGAATCGAGAAAGTGCCGCATAAGAAAGCCAAAGTGCTGCTATTGGTATTCGGTGGCGCGTTGCCACCGGGGTTATTCACCCAACAGGATCCGCGTATTTCCAGTCGCTACTACAGGCTTCCTAGATCGGACCGGACATCTGTCCGGATACCAAATCGCAAGGAACCAGCACTCGGTTTTGGAAGGGAACGTCGCTCAGCGAGCGGTTGGCTTTTGCTGGCGAAGGTCAAAGTTCGCTTCATGCACATCCCGCCCATTCAGTCCCGTCGCGAGCCCGTTCGCAATCGCTTCTTTACCCATGTTGAAGAAGACCTGATCGCACCGGGCGGCGGAAATTACACCTACCATTTTATCGACACCACCTGGGACGCGGTCCTGATCGTTCCCGTCCTTGATGACGGACGTTTAGTCATCGAGCGCATTTATCGTCATCCGTATCGTGCGTGGCTGCATGAATTTCCCGCTGGCGGCATTGAGCACGGCGAAGACCCGTGTGCTGCGGGAATTCGTGAATTAGAGGAAGAAACCGGCTATCGCGCCGCACACTGTCGTTCACTTATCTGCTACGAACCAGTCCCAGGATTATGCCGCATGCGTTTGCACGTCGTGCTGGCCGAAGGCTTAGTGCAAACCGGCGTTCGCAGCCATGAGGCAATGGAGCTGATCGAAGTCATCGAATCTACCCGAGCCGAAGCCTGGGTCTTGGCGAAACAAACGCCAACCAGCGGATTCTTGCTCAACGGTTTGCTGATGTTGGAACACGCGAACAAAGTGACGGGCAAATAATTGGCTCTGTGTCGTTCAGCGTGGGTCTTTTCTCATCCTAAAAAACGCAGTTGAAAACCAATTTACCGCAAAGACGCCAAGAGCGCAAAGGACTTGCAGCAAAGACAACGCTCACCTGTTTGGTGAAGACACAAATCAGACGATTTTTTATTCAAAACCTTGATTTTCCTTTGCGTCTTCGCGTCTTTGCGGTGGAAGCTTTATTCCAACTGCGTTTTTTTGGCTCATTCCTTGTGGCTCATCAAAACAGAAAAAATCGAACAGGAGACGCGGAGACGCGGAGCTGAGAGGAGGGAAAGGCTAATTCTCTCCGGCAAGCATCTTCCCCTCCTCCGATCTCTGCGTCTCCGCGTCTCCTGTTCGATTTTTTTCTTCTTTGGCTGTCCAATGAGATTGAACCCACACGAAACACCGCAGAGCCAAATAGTTCTATCCGTCGCGGTTTTTTGGCTCATCAAACCACGATCCCCAACCTTGCGGCTGGGGATCGTGATGTGCGCAGAGGCCGCCGGTAAGCCGGGTTCTGTCGTGGACGACCATTTCTCTCAGGTCCGGCGTTGCCGCCGGTCCTCAGGCGCCCACTTGTAGCTCGAACGGTGCGGGCAGCACCTTGCTACGATCTGGGCTTGCTCCGGGTGGGGTTTGCAATGCCTCCTTCCTTGCGGTCGGAGCGGTGGGCTCTTACCCCGCCTTTTCACCCTTACCGACGCTGGTTTCCCAACGCAGGCGGTTCGCTTTCTGTTGTACTGTCCCTATCTCCCTGCGACTGGAGACGGCTGGATTTACCAGTCACCCTGCCCTATGGAGCCCGGACTTTCCTCGGCCATCTTGCGATGGACGCGGTCGTCTGGCGGCGAGGTAGGACGCTATCGAGCAGATGGAATCACACCAGCGAGGGACTTCATTCGGCTCTGGGCATGGTCGAGAGCTCAGCGTAAACATTTCAATCTTGTAGCGCGACTGCCGCTATAAAATCAAATCGTCTGAGCCAAGAATCCGCCATCGACACGAATGTCGCTGCCGGTGACGAAACCGCTGGCGAGACTGCTGGCAAGAAACACCGCAGCGCCGATCAATTCTTCGTCTTTGCCGAAGCGTCCCATCGGCGTGTGGCCAAGGATTTGTTTGGCGCGAGCAGTGGGAGAGCCGTCTTCGTTGAACAACAGTTTGCGGTTTTGTTCAGCCGGAAAAAAGCCCGGCGTCAGCGAATTCACGCGCACGCCGCTGGTGGCCCACTCGCGGGCAAGGAATTGCGTCAGGCTGAG
>JANMYZ010000628.1:0-7169 GCA_031382605.1 Planctomycetota bacterium
CCCAGCGTAAAGGTGCCGTAACTGGCAAGTCCGTGACTGGTCATGGCTGCCAATCTCCGCGCGCGACGGAGAGAAAGCAGCCGTAACCGTTACGCGTATCGAAGCGGTGAATGCAGCGGCTGATGGCGTAGACGCCCTCTAAGCGTGGGGTGACGCCAGCTAATTTTATTTCACCATCGACGGCGAAATCAGGGCGACCTTCGCAGGAAATATCGCCTTTGATGAATCCGCCACCGCGATGATTAAAACCGGCCTTGGCGTAATCATCCGCTAGCGTCTGCGTGCTGATAAACGGCTGTGGTTGGTTGGCCTCGCTCTCCCAACCGAGATCAGCGAGCGTGCTGGCTGCGGTGGAGCCGGATGGCGGAGGACTGAGAGCGTCAGCGCTGGAGTTCACCGCTTCGGCGGTTGCCAGATTATATCCTGCCGTGCGCAGCGTGCGGTATTGGTGATTGAGATCGGCGCTCATGCGCACACGCATCGCTTGCCGTCGCGTATCCATTTCGATCGGCTGACTCGCAGGTTGATGCGGACGAATGCGCAGTGTGCGGTTGTCGATCACGCGAATGGGCACGTGATAAGGCTGGATCAAACGGCGGATGAAAGCGAGATTGCTTTCATTCAATTGATGCCAAGTGCCGGTTGCTGATGACACCTGGACATCGGCCTGCAGACCAGCCTCTTGGGCGAGAGTGCCAAGAATATCGTCAATGGATTGGTCAGCGAACGCACGACTTTTGCGAATGCGCGCGAGTTTGTGCGCAGCATTTTCCGCCAGCAGAATCAGCAACGGTGGTCCATCGTAACCGTGGCGTTCTTCAAGTGCCGTCAGATGGCCGCGGAACACCACCCCACGCGGATCGCCACCGATTTCGACGCTGATCTCATCGCCAAGTTTCAAATCTTGGAAAACAAAGTCAGGCTCGCCACCGTCGCGTTCGCCCCAGTTGACCAGCGCCAGTTCAGCGTGGTCCAAACCATCAGCGCTCTGCGTTACCGTCACTGACTGCAATGCCGTGGTGAAGCGCGGATCGTCCGCGCCTTTCCAGGCGATATGCGGGGCAGTGGCGAGAAAGCTTTCGGGCATAGGTCTTAGTCGGCTAACAGACGTTCGCGGCGGTCAGCGGCGAGCGCGGGTTCATGTAAGCGTTGGCAATAACTCGGTTGATCAGCTCCACCGCCAGCAGCTTGCGGAGCGGTGGCTTCGCTGGGCGCGGGCGGCAGAACTTCGACGGTGAAATCGTTGATGATGACCGGCATGACGTACTCAGATTCCTACCGAAAATGATGCGCCGCCGATAGCGGTGCCGAGTGTCGCTGATGCACCAACGGAAAAGCCGACGCCGATGCCAGCACTGGCCGACACGCCAACACTGCCTGCGGCGGGCACGGCGATGCCGAGCGATCCGGAAAAACGCGGGGTTTCAATGCCGTTGAACAGCGCCGTGTCGCGCCATTCCTTCGGATCCTGACCAGCATTTTGCGTCGCCTCGGTCAGCGGTGTATCCGGCGCGACGGCAGCAAAGGTCGGCGGTTGACGATCGGGCGCAGTTCCCGCAGTGCCGGTTTCAAATTGAAATTTATCTTCATTCAAAGTCAGCGACACGGTTGCACGCAGAGGAACTCCCTCTGGTGCAAAAAAGTCGAGCGTCTCGCCGTAGGCGCTGACCATGCCGTCAAAGGCGAAGGTTCCCCATTGGAAGCGGCACTTCTTTGGCGCGGTGAGTTTCTTGCCTTTGGCTGGTCCAGGTTTCAGAAAATTCTCGGCGATCCATCTGGTGTGGACGCGCACATCGGTCATCGCATCGCTGGTGTCGAAAATTAAATCGACGGTCATGGACGACGAACTCTTGTCGACGAATTGCGCCGCCGCATTGCGGTCGCCACCCGAGCCCGGTTTGCTTTCGAGCGACGTCGCCATCGTTACTTTCAGCGTGACCGGATTGAATTGCACATCTTTACGGCTGTCTTCATTACGCTGCGGACTTGCGGCTGCGCCACTGCCACCGCCACTGCCTCCGCCATTGGGCGCAGGAGATTCCGTGTAGGCGATCAACACCGCTTTGGTTACGACAGGATCGTCAGACATATTAAGGGGTCACCTTTCGTGTGAGGGTGAGGCCTTCGTGAACCAGTTGGATTTCTTCGACCGCGACTTGCGTGGATACCGCGCTCAAATCAGGGCCTTTGAATTTGATCGGCATGACGTTGCTCAGATGCCAGGTTAATTCGACGCCGCCCTTACCACCGCCAGTGACATCGATCTGACCCTCCATGCGATAACCGTAATTGCTCTGACGCGTGACGGCATCGAACCATGCATAGAGATGATCGAGCGAGGTCACGCCACGTTTCAAGGTCACGGTGCTGAAGCTGGTCGGTCCAGCGCGTTGAATTTCGCCCCAATTTCGCCCACCTTCGATGATTTTCTTCGGCGCCATAGTCGCTTCAAGTCCGCTGACTTCGCTGAAAGATCCGCCACAGAGCAGCTCTTTGCTGGCGCCGGCGCTGCCACCGACGGCAAATAAGCTGACGCGAAAACGAAACGGAATGAACGTGCGGCCTTCACCCATTGGCTACCGACCATTGGCCGCGATCGGCCACCAGCGTCAGCGTGATGCGATCAATCGGAAAAGCGGGAGCGATTAAAATCGTGAAGACGACCTGACCTTCGCCGGGCTGAGTTGCTTCGAGGCTGAAGGCCTCTTCACTGGTGCGTCCGCGCAACGCGCCAGCTTGATGCAGGCGCGTGAAAAAATGACGCAGCGCAAGTTCTGGGCGAGGGTCGTGCGGATCGACGGAAAAGACTAAATCATTGCCCAGTTCACTGAGCTGCCGACGCAGCCAACCCACGAAGCGCACGATTTCAGCTGAGAGCTGGAAGGTTGTGCACGGCGTGCGTTCGTCATCTAACACCACTCCGCCAGCGGTAGGAATGATGACGCCAAGATTGAATTCTTCGCGTAGTTGAGCGATCTCTAACGGCCGCTGCTCAGGATACGGACGAGCGTTGCATGCCAGTCGTTGTCCAGCGATGGACGCCCATGGTGACGTTTGCGCCGCGCTCGCACAGATGGCGCCAGCAATTAATCCGGTCGCGCTGCTGAGGCTGTGGCGAGTATCGCGCAGATACGGAAACAGTGGTTGCAGATGGCGCAGTAAAGTATCGTCAGCGTCGCCAATCGCGGACACCGCCGCGTGGTCGAGTGCTGGTCGCTCTAAGCCATCAGAAAAATGCAGTGGCGCGGTGAGCAAAAGTTGCATGTCAGTGCGCCAACGCGCCAGAAACGTCAGTAAATGCCGAGCGATAAGCGTAAACGGTAAGGGCTGCGGCGCAGTGAGCATGTCGCTGGCACTGCGGCGTTCTTGCGGCTGATCGCTGTGATCACCAACGCATGGAAGAAACAGCGGCTCAGGATTTGGCAACTGTACCAGCGGCACATCGGGTAACGTTGCTGGAATCTGTAAACGTTCGAGATCCGGCACGGCGACTAATGCCGCGCTGGTCAGCAAGCCAAGTAATTCAAAACCACGCAAAGACGTTGGCTGGCTTAGCGCCACGGCACCAGCGCGTGGCAGGAAACCGCGCTGGCCTTCATTTTCTCCGACGACGATGACCCACAGCAGGCGTCCGCCAGCGCGGAAAAAATCTTCGACGGCGCTCGGTAGCCAAGCGCTCGCGCCTGCCAGTTGACTGGTGTACGCGCACGCTGCGCTGTCAGCATCGGGAAAACAATCGGTGAAATCGGCCAACGACGCAAACGCCAGCGGCAAGTGATGTAATTGCTGGACGCGCGCAGCAAATAATTGTTCTGACGAGAGGGGGGAATTATCGTTAATCGGATTGCTGACTTCAGCGGTGTCGTCCAATCCCGGTTGAGTCGCCGCGAGCGGTAGCGCTTCGGCTTCTTTCGCAAAACCAAGCTGAGCCAAGCGCTCGCGGGCATACTGCGACAATCTTCCCGGACGCACTCGCCCTGGGCAGTGGCCAAACAACACTGCCTCCATCGGCGGCGGCGTTGCGCGTCGCGGAGCAGGATCGAGCACGATGCGCCGGTTGGCGAGGATCTGGACCATAGTGCCTGGTCGGCGTTTCCGCCTGGGTGGATGAAGGTGAAGCGGGACAACGTGCATCATGACGGCACTTGCCGTCATGATGCGAGCTGAGTCGGGACGCCGGTTGACGCCGACTTAGGCCTGTTCGATTGCCTCAACCGACAGCACGAATTCTTCAATCGCGACGTCGGTCCCGCCTTTGGCGGACAGCTGGGGGCCGGTCCACTTCAACGGCATGGCGTTGATCAGTTTCCAGGTCATCACCGGTTCACGTTTTTCTGAGAGCAGCGTGATGGTGACCGTGCGCTTGGCTAAATCGAGGTCGCCGGTGCGTACCGAATCAATCCAGGTGTAGAGATTCTGCGTACCCATGACACCGCGCTTGAGCGTGACGTCACCGGTTTTGTGCACGCCGGGAACTTTGCGCACGTGATTAACCGCATCATTACCGGAGCGGTATTCCGCCACGGTGATTTCGGTATTGAGGCCAGAAACCTCAGAGAATCCGCCAAAAGACTGAGTGGCCAGTCCGTCGGAGAGATCGACCAGGAAGTTGAAGTTGGTGTAGGGAGTTGGGCGTTGCGTCGCCATGGCTGTGCTCTTTCAAGGAGGTAGGTTTAGGCGTCCGCAGTCTTTTGACCGACACGGAAGATGACGAATTCGGCTGGTCGCAACGGCGCGACGCCAACCAAGCAAATCAGTCGACCATTGTCGAGATCGTTTTGCGTCATGGTCGAACGATCACAGCGCACGAAGAAAGCTTCCTTCGGACTGCTGCCCAGCAGGCGTTTCTCGCTCCACTCGTTGTAGAGGAAGCCCTCCACCGTGGTGCGAACATTGTCCCACAGGCGTTCGCCATTTGGCTCGAACACCACCCACTGCGTCGATTTGTCGACCGAGCGCTCAAGGTAGAGAAAGTAACGGCGGACGTTGACGTACTTCCATTCTGGGTCGCTCGACAGCGTGCGACCACCCCACACGCGATTTCCGCGTCCAGGGAACGAACGCAGACAGTTGATGCCTTCTGGATTCAGCAGTTCTTGTTGGAACTGATTGATGTCTTGTTCAAAGCGCAGCGCGCCAATCACGGTTTCGTTTGCTGGTGCCTTGTGTACGCCACGAATGACATCCGTATTGGCATAGACGCCGGCAACAAATCCGGAAGGCGGCACGGTGATGGTCTTGCGGCCCGAAGACGACGCTTCGGGATCACCAGTGACGACCCAAGGATAATACAGCGCCAGCCGCGAATCGTCGAAACGCCCGGCAAATTCCCGCACTTCCGATACCGTGGTGGCTTTGCGGCTGTCGACGATGCCCATGCGGTATTTCATTTTTTTGCAGTGCTTGAGCAATTCATTGACCACCAACGTATGATCATCGAGTGACAGATCGGCGGCAGCGGGTGACAAGACGATGGAAATATCTTCCACGCTTTCAAACGCAGCCAGACCGGTGTTGCCTTTTATCTGATCGATTTCACCAGCATAATCGACTTGCGTTGGTTCGTCGCCATCGGTGCCACCACTGAGTGGAATCAGATAGCGTTCCCCTTCCACATCATCAGCGGCGGGCGCGAGAGCACCTGCATCACAAAGTGCCAGCACAGCCGCGAGCACATCAGTCCCTGGATCTGCCAGTACGGCAATCGGCTGAGTGAGCTGTTCTTGTTTGGTCGTCGGAGTGACCACCAAGCTATCGGCTAAACTTCCATCACCACTCAAATTAGTATTGAGGCCGGTGATCGAATAAAAAACTTCGCCATGGCTGTGATCGATATCTGGATGTGCCGGATCAACCAATTTGTCAGCGGGATGCGTGCCGCGACGAACGTCAAGGTCGAACGTCCGCTGCACCAGCAGCGTTGACGCTGCTGGCTTGGCCGCAGCGAGCAGATAAATCGGAATGTTTTCTTCCGCATTGTAGGTCACTTCGATATCTTTATTGAGCGCCTTGATGATGGTGAAGGTTTTGCCGCCGTCTTTCAATTTTCCGCGCAAGGTGGTGAACGTATCGCCCCAGTGCTTGATGCCGGTAAAGGTCGACAGATTTGTCGGCCCATTAAAGCTGATGGTCGCTGCGGTGCCATCGGCCAGCGTGCCGAACGCTGGTTCTTTCGCCTTGCCCGTGGTCAGGCGCCAACTCGTTAGTTTAGAAATTTCAAGGGTGGTGCCCGCCAAGTCGACGGCGTCGGCGCCTTTGGTGGCAGTGAATTTGGTTCCTTCGACGGTAAATACCGGAATGGCACCATCCAACCCTTGCGTGACCACGGCGGTGATGGTCACCGCATCATTGTCGCCCAACGCTGCGGGCTTGGGTTTGATCGCCTTTGCCGGAGTGACGGCGGTGAGCAGCGCTTTCTCACCGACAGCCAAGTTCGCTACAGGCGCGAACGACAGCAGATTTTCGCTATCGCGCCAGCGCAATTGCAGCAGTACGTTTCCGGCTTTGCCAGGAAAGCGGCTGATGAAGGTCAGTTTCCCGCCGCCAGCGGTGGTGCTGACTTTACCACGTGCCGCAGAAGTTCCGGTACCATCGTTGTCGCCGTCATTGCCTTTATTGACGATGCGCGAAACGAAAAGTTTCCGTCCACCGTTATCGAAAAAAGCGCGCGCGGCGATCGCCGTTTGATTGAGTCGCGGAGTGGCACCGAACTGAAGATCCTTCGCGTCGCCGAACAAGCGGACGAAGTCTTCAAAGCTGGTCAGCACTTCGGGCTTGCCGCGCAGCGGACCAAAACGCGTTGGACCAACGATGGCGGCAACACTGGTGCCGACGCCTTCGATGGATTTGGAGCGGAAACTCGTCTCTTCGACGAAGACGCCTGGGGCGAGATATTCGGGCATGGAAACTCCTGCGGAGAGGTCAGGTGGGTGTAGCGAGGATCAGGGAGAAGGAGCGATAAGCAGATGACGTTTACCTAGGTGGGACTCAGCGCGATGCGTCGTCCCTGGAGTCAGCGGCAAAGAAAAATTGGCTTCGGTGCCGGTGTCGGCCGCATGGCGAACCAGACAATTTACCACTCCGGTGTCGGATGGAATTGCCTCAACTGCGACCCCAGGCAGCGGTGGCGTGGCGCGCACGGTGAGCTTTCCGGCGTAGGGCGGCAGACC
>JANMYZ010000659.1:0-2289 GCA_031382605.1 Planctomycetota bacterium
CAAGCCTTGGTTGTTGAATCGGCGGCGCCTGCCGCCCCGGTTGAAGCTCCGGCTCCCATTTCGTTAGCGCCAGCACGGTTAGCTTCAGCGCCGGTTGCGAAAGCGCCCGTGGCGCCCATGGCGATGAGCGAAAACAAAGCGGTTAAGGGCATCGGCTCTAAGCTCGCAAGTTTAGCGAAAGCCACCCACGAAAAAGGCGATCACAGCATTAAAGCCTTGCCAAAGCCAGCGATTGGCGCGGCGGCTGCTCCGGCGGTGATTTCCGAAAACCTCAGTCCAGAAGATCGTCGTCGACTGATTCAAGACAACATCCGCAAGAATCTGGCGATGGCTCAAAAAGTTCGCGATGCGAAGCTTCAGGCGCGCAAGAAGCCGGGCTTTACGCCGATTGATCGCAGTAAAACCCCAGCTCCTGCTGGTGGTCGCACTGGTCCTGGCGGACCACGCGGTCCAGGCGGCGGGCCTAATCGTCCGGCTGGTGGTCCTCAAGCTGGTCGCGGTCCAAAGCGCGATTCGCGTGATCATCGCACCCCCACTGAACTTGACGCTGACGGCAATCCGCTCAAAAACCGTCGTCGTCCGTTGTCGACGGAAGACGTCGATCTCTCGGGCAAGACCGAATTCTCCGTCGCGTTGCCATGCACCGTGCGTGAATTCAGTGAAGCGTCGGGTATCAAATCCAGTTCCGTGATCGCCAAGCTCTTCATGGCTGGCGTGATGGCGAACATCAATTCGGTTATTGAAAAAGACGCCGTTGAATTGTTGGCGATGGAATTCAAGAAGACCGTCACCATCCGCGAAGCGTCTGACGTTATTGACGAAGTCGACGCCGAACAGGCCGCCGCCAAAGAAGAAGACAAGCCCGAAGATCTCGTGCCGCGTCCACCAGTGGTGACCATCATGGGTCACGTTGACCACGGTAAAACCAGTCTGCTTGATGCGATTCGTAAGACCCAAGTCGCCGCCGGGGAAGCGGGTGGAATCACTCAGCATATCGGCGCTTACACGGTGATGACACCGGGTGGCCTGGAAGTGACCTTCATCGATACGCCTGGTCACGAAGCGTTCACCGAAATGCGCGCGCGCGGTTCACAGGTCACCGACGTGGTGGTTATTGTGGTCGCTGCCGACGACGGCGTCATGCCGCAAACCAAAGAAGCGATCAACCACGCCAAAGCGGCGGGTGTGTCGATCGTGGTTGCGCTGAACAAAATTGACAAGCCAGAAGCCATGGCTCCTGGTCAGCGTGAAAAAGTTATCCGCGAATTGGCCGAAGCCGGTTTGCAGGCCGAAGAATGGGGCGGTGAAATCGCCGTGGTCGGCACCAGTGCGACGACCGGCGTTGGCATCGAAGAATTGCTTGAACGGTTATCGTTGGAAACCGACGTGCTTGAGCTGAAAGCCAATCACTTCGCCAACGCCAGCGGTACGGTTATCGAAGCGCATCGCAACGAAGGTCAGGGCGTTACGGCGACCTTCTTGATCCAGCGCGGTTCACTTGCCGTTGGTGACGTCGTGGTCGCGGGCGTCGGCTATGGCCGCGTGCGCAGCATGAGCGAATGGACCGGCGAACGCATCAAGCTCGCTGGCCCAAGTCACGCCGTCGAAATCATCGGCCTCAACGATATGCCGCGTGCTGGCGATCGTTTCCAGGTTCTCGACGATCTCAAACAAGCGGCTGAAGTTGCGGAAACGCGCATCGAAAAAGTGCGCGAACGCGCTCTGGCAGCCAAGCAGAAGACCACCACGGCTTCTTCGATTTTCGGCGACTTGGCACATGCCAAGAAGAAGGAAATTCGCGTGGTGGTGAAATCCGACGCCGCTGGCTCGATGGAAGTCCTCAACAAGACCATCAACGATCTTGCGACCGAAGAAGTGCGCGTCACCGTCATCCATTCGGGTGTCGGCGGCATCAACTCCAGCGACGTGACGTTGGCTGAGGCTTCTGGTGCGATGATTGTTGGTTTCAACATCATCGCCGACAGCAAAGCCCGTGCTTTGGCTGACAGCTACCATCTGCAAATATCCAGCTTCACGATTATCTACGAATTACTCGACTACCTCAAAGCAGCGATGGGCGGCATGCTCGATCCTGCGACGGTCGAGAAAGTCATCGGCCACGCTGAGGTTCGTCAGACCTTCACCATTACCAAAGTTGGTGTGGTCGCTGGTCTGCACATCACCGACGGCATTTGCCGTCGCGATGCCTGGATGCGTATCACCCGTGAGAACAACATTCTGCACACCGGCAAAGTCGGTTCGCTGCGACGCTTCAAAGAAGACGTCAAA
>JANMYZ010000685.1:0-2754 GCA_031382605.1 Planctomycetota bacterium
TTAACCACCGATCAAGTCGCCGAAGCGTTGGCCAAAGCCTGCGGCAAACGTGATCGCGATATTGGTTATGCCGGACGCAAAGATCGCCACGCGGTTACTCGTCAATGGTTTAGTATTCATTTCGGGACAGAAACCGCGCTCGCAACGCTGCAAGATCGCCTACCGATCGGTCGCGTAAAAATTCACAGCATGGCACGGCACGCCAATAAACTGCGCCTCGGCCATCTTGCCGGAAATCGTTTTGTGCTTGGCCTGGGTGGCGACACCACCGGCATAGCAGAGCGCTTGACGCGACTGGCGCACGAAGGCATTCGCAATCGTTATGGTGCGCAACGTTTCGGCCTGCATGGTTCGACCCTCGAACTCGCCAAAGCCTGGGGCGGCGGAAATAATGAAGCCGCCATCGCTCGCATCATCGATGCCAACGGCGGATGGAAATGGGGCGATGAACTGCCAACGGGATTCCGCCACGGTCCCGAAGGCCAAGCACTTGGTGCTTTGCGCCGGGGCATGGACGCCGCCGGAGCGCTGCGTGCCGCTGGCGATTCATTGCGCAAACTCGCTGCTTCTGCCGGACAAAGCGCAATCTTCAACGCCGTCCTCGACGCCCGTGAAGCCGCTGGTTTGCTTCACACCTTACGCCTTGGCGACCTGGGCAATACCAGTCGCGGAGCACCATTTTTGGTCGAAGCGGATGCCCTGGTGGACACCAATCGTCGCGCCGCTGCTGGTGTATTGGATGCCTTCACCACGGCTCCGCTGCCGGGAACTCAGCGCCTCAAACCAGCACCAGAAATTGATGCGCAAGAACGCCAGTGGTCGGCCGCCACCGGCGTTGACTGGGCGTGGTTCGGCGATGGTGGAGCACTGGAAAGCCCAGGCGAACGTCGTCCGTTACTGATTCCATTTCGCGTCGTACCAACCGTGCGCAGCGAAGGAGATCTGACCTGGGTGTCGTTCACCTTACCGTCTGGTTCCTACGCCACGGCGGTATTGGAACAAGTTGGCGTCACCATTCCTGACGATCGGCGCGGATAAAAATACGCCTGAAAATTCAGCGAAAAAAAACCAACTTTACCGCTAAGACGCAAAGAACGAAAAGAACGAAAAAAAACAATACGGCTTCAATCACCAAAATAACCGGCTTAGTGAAGCGCTCTTCATGAACTGGCTTTCATTCTAGCGTTTACCATTTTAATGTCTTTTCTTAGCGACTTTGCGTCTTTGCGGTGGGAGTTTCTATTCCAACTGCGTTTTCGAGTTTAGGAAAACTTACGCTCCGCCTTTGCCTACCGGCTGAAGTTTGGCTGGTAGGCCGCGAAATATCCAACCGATCGCCACTGCCGCTACGGCAGTCCACAACGACGACAGCAACATCGTTCCGCCAGTGGCATCGCCAAATCCGCCGATCCAACCATCAATCAGATTACTCAGCAACGAACAGATCATCGCCCAGGCACCCCAGCCAGTCATGCGCGAGCGAAACACTAGTGAACGCACCGGCAAGTACGCCAGCGCCAAACCTAAAAACATCAGCGAGTGAAAACACTCACTGCCTGGATCAATCATGTCGGCCACCAAGCCGACCACCCAAGCACGCATCAACACGCCGTCTTCGGTGCCATCGACCATGATCCACGCTGCCAATGCGATTAACAAATCCGGCCCGGTGATCCAGTGGGCCAACCAGCCGTACTGCAACACCGCAAAGCAGAAAGCGATCACGATTAAAACCACATGGCGCACGTCGCGCACTCTGGCGCTGAAATGGGCCGCGCAAAGATCGAATTCATTCGTAGAGGCGCCAACAAATCTGGTATCTCCCGCATTGATCCCGCTTCCTTACGGTCCCGCGCATGCGCTACGGTGGAATTGATGAGGCGGGTTACGGACCAACTCTGGGGCCTCTTTCTCTTGTCGGCGTTGCCGTTGATGGCGCGCCAGAAACAGACCTCGCCAAAGCCTTCGCCGGTACCGGCGTGCGCGACAGCAAAACGCTGCATCGTCCTGGAAATCTTGCTCCTTTAGAAGAAGTCGCGCTTGGTGGTCTTGGTTGGCTGATTGGGAAACAGCCCACGAGTGCAGCAGAGGTCTTTGCTGCGCTTGGTGAAACTTCCCGTGATCGCACGCATCCTTGGCAAGCAGGCGCAGAGGCACTGACGTTGCCTCACAGCGCCATGCGCGTGGCGAAATGGTCGGTGAAGGATTTAACTCCCGCTGGCGTGCGAGGGCGACTGATTCATGCGGGTGAGTACAATCACTTCCTTGCCACCAGCGGCAACAAAGCTGATCTGGAACTCACCCAGGTCGGTCAGTTATTAAAATGGATGGGCAGCACCACGCCGGCAGCCATCGTGGTGGATCGCCTTGGTGGCCGACGCTTTTATGGCGAAGCACTTGGTAAAGTGTGGCCAACGGCAACGGTCCACATCGACGAAGAATCTGCCCACGCCAGTCGCTACCTGATTGATCAACGTCAGGTGGCTTTTTTAGTCGGTGGCGAAAGTGCCAGTCCACTGACAGCATTAGCCAGCTGCATCGCCAAATACGCGCGCGAACTGCATATGACGCTGTTCAACCAATGGTGGTGTCGAACCGTGCCCGACCTCGCACCAACGGCGGGTTATCACGAAGATGCCAGATGATGGATAACGGTTATTGGCGCCGATCGCTATCAACCGCTGGGCACTCTGCTAATTCGCGGCTGGCCACGATTCTGATCTGCTCACCTGAAAGCGTGGGCGAAAAAAAAGC
>JANMYZ010000700.1:0-8714 GCA_031382605.1 Planctomycetota bacterium
CTTGATTGAGCGCTACACCGATCTTGCACCGACCATCGAGATTATCGGCTATCTCGGCGGATATCAGGGATTGTTGCGTGGCGAAGCGGTCAAGGTAACGCCCGAAGTTCGCGCTCAAGCTGGCAGTCCGCAACGTTGGTCAGTTTCACCCGACTGTTTCCAATCGGTGAACCTCCATGGGCGTGCAGAATGCCAGCTTGAGCGCGAACTTCGGGCGTTACCTTGACCGCTTCGCCACGCAACAATCCCTGATATCCGCCGAGATAGCCGATAATCTCGATGGTCGGTGCAAGATCGGTGTAGCGCTCAATCAAGCCACCGACAGCGGACGACAGACATGGGGCTAGGCCGCCAGCCGTCAGCATGGCAACTTTATGATGAGCAACGGGGGACGTAGACATGATGAGCTCCGCGAGAGTCGAAGGGAAAGAGATGAAAGCGAAAAAAAAGAGGTCGAAAATATAAGTAAAATATGACTCAAGAAAGCGTCGCTGGGGATTCGTTCATCCGCATGGCCGACGTCAATTCGCGCCCTTTGCTGGTGGCTTAGCCGTACTCGCAGGAGCAATCATTTGCAGCAATCCCGAATCGCGAACCAGCAGAGCAACCGCCGCTGCTGGGAATGCGCCTTCAGCCACCAAAGAGCCAGGGACGCCCACTTTAATCGTCAAGCTGCAGACCGCCTCTGGAAGAATCGCTTGCAGTTGTCCACCCAAAGCGACCACCATGGTGCGTACCAATGGCGTGAGATTCGCGCTCATTTGCAAGACACCTGGGTTTCCTTCAAGCGGACCATTGGTCTGGCTGCGAGTCACCAAGTCCGTTGCTGCAGTGACGGCAGAGCGCATGGACGACTGCACGCTGACTAAAAAACGCTCGTTCGACACCAGCACCGTATCACCGTCGGGACGCTGCTCGTGGTAACCGGTGGCATTTCCAGCCGTGACCGCCTCGCTCGTAATGCCCGTCAAATTTTGCATGACCATAGCAATCAGCGACATCAGCTCCTGCGCTTTCGGCTGATCACCTATGTAACGAGATTCGCTGACGGGTTTACCGTCCTTGCTGCTGAGGTCCGCCGCCATGGCAAACGGACCCGCGCGATCGACTAAATTCCACAGCGCAGTCCAGTTCTCTTCCACGGTTGCGGTCCAGCGTTCTTCAAAGATTTGCTTCAGCGCTGGTTCAATCATTTTCCCCAAACGCTCCGCCTGCCCTTGCCACATGATGCTGCCGGCCAGCGTCACCACCGCGTGTTCAGAACGCACCAGTGATAATAATCGACTTGGTTGATTGCGCTGATTCGCCGACCATATCGCCAAAGCGCTTTCAGGTATGGCCTGCATACGCAGGGTGACATTCATGTTGTTCTGCTGATCCGGGCGAAGTGAAAATTCGATATTTGACAATTGTCCAAGCAACGCATCCCAACTGGCACGTGCGACCGCTTGCGCACTCGCCATGCCTGGAGGTAAAATTTGAGTGAGTTTGCGATAATTTAGCGACCCTTCCGCGCTACTGCCCAGCGAAGAAAGAAATGCGGCGTTAGCCGTAAAAACCAGCGGTGGATCATTGGTCGCTAGCTGAAGAGGGAACCCCGCCAGCTCGCGACATGCAGCCGTCGTGCTGGCCAAATAAGCGGCGCGATCACTGACCAACAGGCGATATTCCAGCAGTCCATCGTTGCCGTTCTGGGTGTAGACCACGGTGCCATCGCGTTCGCCTACGCGAATCAATGGCGCTTCTTCGCCGTATCCTGCACCAAAGTTTTCAAGAAAGGTCCGGCGATCGGTCAGCGGAATCACCGCCAGCAACGACGGTGACGTTGGCCGCCACGCCATCATCGCCGGACGCGACAGATCAATGCCGTCCAAATTTCGTGAACGATACAGCAGATGCGCAAGGGCAGCACGTAACGGCTCCGGATTGATTCCCAGGCCGGCAGCAAACTGCGTGGTTTCGCGATCTAATAACCTGGGATCATTCACCCGTAGCACCGCCAGCGCGTCAGCCAATACCGCCGGCCCCTTGCCGGGTCGAACGTCAACGGCTGACACCGTGCTGAATGATGCCAGCGTCAGCGACACGGTCACTGCTATCGTCATGGTCATCGTCATCATCTTGATCATCACGCCCATCACTTCGTTGCGCATTAGCTAGACTCCTACTCGGCAAACCGTAGCTGGCACGCAACGGGGCCGCAAGCGCACGAAACCGCTCATTCCCAACAGCTCAGGTTGCACTTACCCAAGCGCAGCTCGCGACCTCTAGCGCGCCGGTCTTGAATCGAATTTCAACATCAACAAAGAATCGGCGGAGTCGGCTTCGCGAATGGGCGCGACTTCGACATGCCAGTGGTCGGCGGTGGCAGAGCGCGAGGCCGCGGTGACGGTACCAAGTACCAAGCCAGGCGGAAAATGTCCGTCAGAACCGGCGGTCACGACGCGTTGACCAACCACGACCTGAAAACCATCGCGCTCTTCAATGTAATCGAGCAGCAAGCGTCCGCGCCGACCACTGCCGGTCAGAACGCCTTCCGCCAAAATGGTCTCGCCGGATAAGAGCGTCGCCGGAACGCGGCTCTCGCTATCGGTCACCAACTGCACCAGTGAGCGACCTTCTTGCACCCCAACGACAGTGCCAACCAAACTCCAGCCCAGACAAGCCGCCATACCGACGACCACGCCGTCAACCGCTCCGGCATCCATTTCGCAATATCGCCGACCCTGACGCAGCGTGCGGCTGATAACGCGGGCGCGCACGACCACAGCCTGCTCTGGTGGAATGCCGCCTTCGCCGCGAATATGGAGGTATTCTTGCAGGCGCGTCCGCAGCAACGCGTTTTCTGCGTTAGCGCGGACCAACTGGTCTTCAACCTGGGCCAGATATTCCGCTGGGCCTGCTGGCGCATGATTGGTCGCTAGATGTCGTTGCATCGGCTCGACGATTCCCGCCACCGGCGTCGGAGGAAATCGCGTCACGCCACTCCACGTCGCCACTGCGGTGCCGCCAAGGGCCAAGACAAAAATGATCAGCCAGCGCAAACGCCCAGTCATGATGATATGCTGGAGTACAAGCTCAGCGGTAACAAGGGGGAGCGCATCAAACCACGCTCGCGAACCCTGCGCGGTCATTAGCCAGGGCTGCAACTGCCTCGCTAGGCACCCGGAAACCAAGCTCCCACCAGCCAACCAGATTGTCCCTTGCGCCAGCTTGGCGTGCTAACTAATAAACATCACGAGGACCTAGGCACTGTGAACACCAGCTTACACATTCTCGTGGTTGATGATCGGCCTGACACGGTGCTGTTCCTCACTGAATTTCTGCTCTCTCGCGATCACCGGGTTGAAACCTGTAGCAACGGCAACGAAGCCTTAGAGGCCATCGTCCGGCGACATCGCACCGCCAACACCTACGACCTGCTGATCAGTGACGTATCGATGCCCGGCATGGATGGCATCACCCTGCTGAAAGAAATTCGTCGTCGACAGCTGCTCTTACCCGTCGCGCTTTACACCGCGTTCGGCTCGATGCACACCAACCTCGTGCAAGAAGCACACCAACACGACTGCATCGCTGTGCTCGACAAACCCATCGAACTACGACGCATTGATACCCTCCTCAGCAACGTCATTGCACGACGCGATGGCACTCACCATCAAGAAAAAGATCAACCGTTCTTCGGCACTTCGCGGGTAGCGCGTCCCAGCCCCGTTCCCGGTGCCATTCCCAGCACCGACATGGGCACGGGCACCACCGGCAGTAAGCGCCGTGAAACGGCGCATCCTGACGACGCTCGCGGTCAAATCCCCAACAGTTACGCCCTTGAGCCCAAGCCTTCGCCCTTGAGCCTGCCCATCCAGCCGCTGCCGGAACTTCCGATACCGCCGCCGCCGATCCGCACACCATCGCCATATTACGTGACTCCAACCGAGCCCCTGACAGGCAGCCTGCCGTCATTCCGCGTCAAATCGCCGCACGCGTCGAATCCAGTGCCGAGCAGTGTTCGCACGGTCAACCCCGCCTTCCGTACGCCGCTGCCTTTTTTGCAGTCAAACACGACAGAAAATAATCCCTCCATGCCGCCCATCATTCCCCCCATGGTGGCCTCGGCCCGAGTCATGCGCACGCCATTGCCCATCGCACCACCCATCGCTTCTGGCAGCGAAGAAACTGATTCACCGCCACCCACGCAAACGCGGCCGACCACGGCTTTTATTCGTCGCGGAGTCAGCCAAACATCATCGCAAGGCACCGGTTCGACTCGCCGAGGAAATGACCCAGCGAATCCTGAAGAACCAGTTTCGCCACCGATTTCGCCGCAAACCGCACGCTTACGTCGATCGGTCACTGGCACCTATGTCCCTGGGACAGCCAGCCTCGGTAAAGCGAATCCACCAACCAATCGCCTTGCCGCCGGCAATCAATCATCCAGAGCCGTCGCCTGTGCGCATTGCCATAAAGTTTTCATGGTTGCCACGCGCAACGATTCGTACACCGCCGTCTGCGTGCACTGCGCGAAGCTGAATCGCATCGATCCCTTGTAATGCCCATCTGCGGTCAAAGACCGGTGAATTAAAGTTCTTTGCACCACATGCCCGAATCTATCGCCCAAGCCGCAGATGCTTTTCTTGCCCATCTACGCGATGCGCGAGACGCCAGTCTGCACACGCAACGCGCCTATCGCCATGAACTGAGCGCGTGGCTGGCGTGGGGCATCAAGCAAGGCCACGCCGATGTGCCCGTCACTGCGCTTGATGCAATGATGTTGCGTTTGTGGGTCGCTGATCGCGCTGGCGGAATTCCCCGTCAACCCGCGCCGTCACCCGCCAGCATCGCTCGTTCGGTGGCCGCGCTGCGTGCCTTCGGACGCTACCTTGCCACCAGCGAACGTCTGCCAGCCAACCCGGCAGCCATGCTGCGCTCACCGAAAGTACGACGCAAATTACCGCACTATTTAGAAGATCATGAGATCTCCACGTTGCTCGCCGCGCCAACCGGCAACGCCGAAGCAGAGCTACGTGATCGCGCCATCTTAGAGACGCTGTACAGCACCGGCATGCGCGTCGGCGAACTCGTGGGACTCAATGATCGCGATCTGGATCTGATCGGCGGCATCGCCTTGGTGCGCGGCAAGGGACGCAAAGAACGACTGGCTCCGCTCGGTACCCCGGCCATCCGCGCGATTGAAGCGTATCGTCAGCAACGCGATGCAACTCATGACCGTGGAGAAGCCACGCGCGGAGTTTTCCTGAGCACCGCCAACGCCAAACGCGGCGCAGGCGGAGGCCGCCGTTTAAGCGACGTCGATATCCGCCGACGGCTGTCCCACCATTTAGCCGCCGTTGGATTATCTTCGCGCACCACCCCGCACACCCTGCGCCATAGTTTCGCCACGCATCTTCTTCGCGCCGGCGCCGACATCCGTGCCGTCCAAGAATTACTTGGCCACCGCAGCCTCAATACCACGCAAATTTACACGCATTTAACCATCGATGCCCTGCGAGAGGTCTATCGCAAGGCACATCCACGGGCGTAGACCGCACTCAAAACCGCAGTCGAGAATTGAAACTTCCAGCGCAAAGTGGACGAAAAACTCCTCCCTAAGAAATCATTGCCTTGTCCGTGTCCCTCATGAAAGCGCACGCATGACCAAAGACGCAGCCTGGATTGAGGCTTGTGTCGCACGCTGGGAACGACCGCTGATCGCATACGCGCGGCGGATTCTTGGCGATGACGACGAAGCCCGTGATGTGGTGCAGGACGCATTTTTGCGTCTCTGCCGGCAGCCCCGTGGGGAGGTCGAAAACCACCTCGCTGAATGGTTGTTTACGGTGGTTCGTCACTGCGCGATCGATCACCTGCGCAAGGAGCGACCTATGGAATCTATCGCGGATCATCTCACTGAAGAGGTCGCCACGGCCACGGCGCCATCGGCGCGCCTGGAAGCGCAGGAGGCCAGCAGCGGATTGCTCGGCGCGCTGGCGACTTTGCCGCGTAATCAACAGGACTGCATTCGTCTGAAATTTCAGCAAGATCTCTCCTATCGGCAAATTAGTGGCGTGACCGGATTATCAGAAACCAACGTCGGTTATCTGATTCACATCGGCATCAAAACCCTGCGCGAACGCCTTGGCGTGACCGCTTCTCAGGGAGTCCCATCATGAGTAACCTCACCCACGATGATCCACGCCTGACCGCCTACGCACTTGGCGAATTACCAGCCGCTGAACGCGCGGTGATCGAAAGCGAACTCGCCAACAATCCCGAATTGCGCGCTGAAGTCGAATTGATCCGCGCGTTATCGGGTAATCTGTCGGCAGAATTCAGCAAAGAACTTGGCAGCACGCCAACGCTGACTCGGCCACAGCGCGCAGCGATTGTGCGCGCCGCCACGCCGCGTGCGTGGCGGGTCATCGGATGGAGCGTGATCACCGCTGCGGCTGCGTCGATTGCGTTGATGGTGATGATGCCAGCGGGCACGTTGGTGGAGCGTGCGCCGGAACGCTTGGCTATGAATTCGTTGTCAAAGACCGATGCAGAACCAAAGGCAGCGTCTTTTGCCCCAGCAGTAACGACCGCCACGCCGTCAGCGGCAACGTTGCCTCCAGTGGTTTCTGCGGCGCCGCTTTTGGCTCGTGCGGATAAGGACGCTGAGCGATTCTCGCTTCAAGATCCGACTAAGAAACCTGGACAACCGACTCTCAGTCAGAGCGAAAAAGAATATAATGAGGCAACGAATGCTCTGACAGCACGTGAAGAGCAGGTGACTGCGGACCGAAAAGCGGCGGCGTCTCCGGTCGAGGTAGCGGCAGTGGCAAAAGCGAAGAGTTTGCCGAGCGAAGAAAACGCCGCGCACCAAGATGAAAAATTAGCGCTGCGAGCGCAGGGTAAATCTTCGGCAACGGATTCGGCGATAGCGATAGGAGAAGGGTCGAGTTCATCTGGTTCATTTACGCGTACCGGTGCCCCTGACGATTCTCGTCGTGCTGATCTTGCTCGTGCTGATGTCGTTTCAGCGGTAAAACCAGCAGCTCCGGCATCTCCCATGCTTGCGAGTAAACTGGAATCTTCTCCTGCCGCTACTCCAGCCAGAGATGCGGATGAAGCTAGGAAACGCACTGATCGAGTCATTCGCTCGCCTGAGTTTCAATTTCAACCACCGAGCAACGACGCTCCTGCCCTACCGCCCGCAACCGTTGGTGGCGAAGCCTACAATCAACGCCTCGATCATATTTTCCGTGCGTCGCGCAGCGAGCCGTTGTCGACGTTTGGACTCGATGTGGACACCGCGTCGTATGGCAATGTGCGTCGGATGATTGATGCCGGACGTCTGCCGCCACGTGATGCGGTGCGGGTCGAAGAATTCGTCAATTACTTTCCCTATACGATTCCTGTGCCGCAAGATGATGAAGCCTTTGGTGTCACCGTTGAAGTCGCGCCATGTCCGTGGGAACCGGCTCATCGTTTGGCGCGCATTGCGGTGCGTGGCAAAGCGGTCAGCGAAGCCACGCGTCAGCCGCTCAATTTGGTATTCCTGGTCGATGTATCGGGATCCATGCAGCCCGATAATCGTCTGCCTCTGATCAAGACCGGATTGACGTTGTTGGCTAATAGCCTGACGAAAGATGATAAAGTCAGCATCGTCACGTACGCCGGTTCTGCTGGCGTGGTGTTGCCGGCAACCAGCGGCGCAGATGTTCGCACGATTCTCAAAGCGGTGGATCGCTTGTCCGCGAATGGCTCGACCAATGGTGGATCGGGCATTCAACTGGCCTACGATGCCGCCAAGGCTGGTTTCGTCCGCGGCGGAGTAAATCGTGTGATTTTGTGTACTGATGGCGACTTCAATGTTGGCGTCACCAATCGTGATGAATTAGTCAGGATGGTTCAAACGCAAGCCAAACAGGGTATTTTCCTCACCGTGCTGGGGGTTGGCGAAGACAATTTAAAAGATGCGACCATGGAATTGCTCGCTGACAAGGCGAACGGCAATTATCACTATATCGATACCAGTGCCGAAGCGCGCAAGGTGTTGGTCGAGCAAATGAGCGCGACCTTGGTGACCATTGCGAAGGACGTCAAAGCACAGGTGGAATTCAACCCCGCACGCGTCGGTGCTTGGCGCCAGCTTGGTTATGAAAAACGCCAGTTAGCGGCCCGCGATTTCAACGACGACCGCAAGGATGGTGGTGAAATCGGCGCCGGACACCTGGTCACCATATTGTACGAATTAGTTCCTGCGACCGCCTTGGTCGGTGAGGAAGCGCTGCGCTATCAAGTTGAACCACCAGCGACTGTGGCGCCCACCGTTTACGGCGATGAACTATTGACGGTCAAATTGCGCTATAAAGCACCGGACAGCAATACCAGTCGCTTGGTCCAGGGCGTCGTCACCGACAGCCAAGTGCGCGGAACACCAAGCGAAGATCAACGCTTTGCCAGCGCAGTGGCCGCCTTTGCCATGCGCCTACGTGGCGCGGAAGCGATGGCGCTCGATTGGCGCAGCATCCGCGATTTGGCGCACGGAGCGGTAGGCCAAGATCCACAAGGTTACCGTCGGGAATTTGTGAACATGGTCGAACGCGTCGGTGCTCTAAATTATTCGATGCCCAAAATGCGCGAGTAATCCTCAGCCTAAACGCGGCAGTAGGAATTCAAATTTCCACCGCAAAGACGCAAAGACGCCAAGAAAAGCAAAGGTTTGAATCAAA
>JANMYZ010000635.1:0-7921 GCA_031382605.1 Planctomycetota bacterium
CGTGACGCCCGCGTGGTTACCTTGATCTTGGTAACCATGCCTGGCACTGGCTATAGCAGCGAAGTGCAAAGCTGGCTGTCGCGCAAGCTCGACAAGCCCTTTGGCAAAATCACTGCCGACGAGATCAAACAAGCCATCGCGTAAGCGATCCATCAGACTCAATTTTATCGACCGGCGTGGCCTTTGGCTGCGCCGGTTTCTTGTTGTTGGTCGAGACGATTGCTGGTCGAGATAGCCCACTCAGCTGAGCCTAAAAGCCGCAGTAGGAATTCAAACTTCCACCGCTAAGGCGCAAAGACGCTAAGAAAAGCAAAGGTTTAAGTCAAAACTAGATGATCAATGGCTTCACCAAACGGGTGAAGCTTAATTTTGCTGTTAGTCCTTTTCGCTCTTGGCGGCTTAGCGGTAAAATGGTTCTCTGCTGTGTTTTCTAGGCTGAGCCGAGTCATTGGAATTATCGAAGGTCTCCTTGTGTTGCCTATTAATCGTGGGGTACCATTTGACCCACGGAGCAAGCCATGTCGGACTCAATCGGTTCCATGACCAAATTCGCGGGCAACGTTCAAGCCCAGCGCCTCGCGCAAGACGTGCACAAAACCATCGTCCCAAAGCTTTTTCCTGAGCCCATCCGGCAGACCTCCGGCAAAGACAGCGCTTCATTTAGCAGCGAGGCCCTGCTTCGCCTACAGAACGCAGAAACCGCCTCATCTTCTGAGCCTCAATAAGGCCAAATGTACGCAGCGGAGGACACCTGTCCTTAGTTGAAGTGGACGTCGCTGCTCGACCGAGGCCATTTCGCCGCAAGGTCTACGGCATGCCCTGCATGCCGTAGAACATGCGACGGTGCGCTGAGTACTGAAAAGAGTGACTCGCCGAGTGTGATCGTTAAAATTCACCGCCGCCGCGATCAGCGTTGTCCGGCGGTGCTCAGTGGCCAGTCGTCAGTACGGAATGGCAGCGCGGGAAGTCCGGCGCTGTCGACTAAATTGACTTCGGGATGATCGGCCCAGGCGTAGCGAACTGACGTTGGCGCGGTGATTTTAGGATGACTTACGACGACCTGATCGCCGTCAATTTTTGCCGTGGCCCAGACGAATTTGCGATCGCGGCCGGCTATGGCGAAAGCGTTTGGTGGCTTGCCGTCTTTGGTAGTGAGCGCGCCTTGTTGGCCGTTGAAACGCACCAGCATTTTGGCTCCGTCGGTTTGAACGGCGGCGAAGCGCGGTCCCTGCCACGGCACGGGTTGATCGTAGATAGTGGCGCGGGCCCAGGCGGCGAGGCGTTCACCGACCGCGAGTTTATTACGCGGATGAATGTCGTGCACGTCGCCAAGATCGATCGCGGTGATGACGCCGATGCGGGGAATATGGCTGGCGGCGCCTTGGCTGTCGCGCAGCTCGGCCCAGGTGCTTGGTCCTGGAGTCGTCGAATGGGCGTGAAATCCGGCCAATTGGACGACGCCGATGGGAAATTCGCCTTGCCCCCACGCGAGTCGCCAATCGCGAATCAAAGCGGCGAGTAAGTTGCGGTATTGCTCAGCACGATCGGTGTTGCTCTCGCCTTGATACCAAATGACGCCACGCATGGCGAAGGGTACCAGCGGTTGAATCATGGCGTTATTGAGCGACGCCGGCACGAATTGGTGAGTGTTGTGCAGCGGCGGTGGCGGGATGTTGGTCTTGGCTTCAAGTGCAAGTTCAACCTGGTATCGCCAACTGCCAGCGAGCGACATCATGGTTATGGCAGCGACGGTTTTTTTCGCCTTGGTCGTGGCCTTTGCTTTCGTGGCGGCCTTTGCTTTTACAACCCGCGCGGGTTTTTCATTTTCGCTTTCGAGCAGGGGACGCAACCACATTTGATCAGCAGAGCCGGTAAAACCGCCGAGGCCGCCACGATTGAATACGCGTATGGCGATTGATAGCGTGGTCGCTTTGGTTGCCGTTGCGGGAATCCGGTAATAGCGCGGTAAAATACGCGGATCGGCGATTTCGGGATCAACTCCGCCGATGCGTTCACCATCAAGGTAGACAACTTCGACATGATCGATTGGACCCAGCGACAATTCTAATTCGCGATTCTTCCAAGCGGCAGGAATGGTCACGCTGTGGCGAAACCATACGGCTCCTTCGCAGGTCAAACCACTGCGTTGCCATGGCTGCGGCAATTCAATGGTGCTCCACGCTTGATCATCGTGAGTCGCGAGATGCCAGCGACGGCGAACTCCGGTGTTGCCGGGATCTTGCTGCCGCGCGGCGTCCTCCCAGGCTTGGATTTGTTTGCGATACACTGCGGAATCAGCGGTTGGCAACATCGCTGGAACGCGATCAAGAATCGGGCGCAAAGCATTGTCGCTGTCGAGCGCGGCGCGGCTGATCCAGGCCTCGGCTGGTGTTCCAGACCAGGAACTATGGATTAAACCGATGGGAATTTTCAGCGCGCGGTGCAAGGCGTGGCCGAAATGCCAAGCCACCGCCGAAAACGCGGCAGCGCTAGCCGGAGTACTGCGGTGCCAAGTGGCGCCCTCAAGGACATCGTCTTGCGGACCGGTTGCCCCAGCGTGCGCAACGGTGAAGAAACGGAGATCGGTCGCGTCGGTCGCTGCGACTTGGCGTTCAGCATCAGCACTACACGAAAGCGGCCATTCCATGTTCGACTGACCGCTGCACAGCCAGACTTCACCGATGGTGACGTCATGAATAGTGACCGTGGCATCACCATGCACGACCAGATCGAGTTCCTGTCCGAGGCAGGTTTCGGCGCGCATGGATGGTAACTTGACCATCCACATACCACGGGCATTAGCGATGGTTTCCGCACCATGACCGGCAAGGGTCACGCGGATCGCTTGATTGGGTGTCGACCAACCCCACACGGGGATAGGGAGTCGTTGTTGGAGAACCATTCCATCGCTGAAAAGTCGAGGTAGACGCATTACCGCATGATTGAGCGACTGGCGGCCATCACGTCAAGCAACGGCTGCGAACGTGCGTCAACGGTGCCTCTGTTGGTGCATGGCGTGGGATGCGATCGAGATGAAATCTTTCATCAGGGAGACGATGGGAGACGATGCCAGAACTGGACATCATTGCAGAGTCGTTCACAGTTGCGCCTCCGAAGTTAATCCCGCGTACTTCGTTTCTAGCACTTAAGTTTCTATCGCGTTGAGACACGTTGAGACAGATTGAAACTCGGCCATTTTAAAATTCCTCAGCACCTCGACCAAGGTTGGCCATTCCCGTGATCGCATTCATCTCTGACATCCATGCAAATCTGGCCGCTCTTGAAGCGGTGCTCGCCGACATTGATGCGGCTGGCACGGTGAAGAGTATTTACTGCCTTGGCGATGTGGTCGGTTATGGCCCGCAGCCGCGCGAATGCCTCGATATCGTGGCTTCGCGTTGCAAATTGATCTTGATGGGCAATCACGAACACGCGTTGCTGTATGGCGCGTATGGTTTTCATGCCGCAGCCAAACGTGCGATTGATTGGACGCGCGATACCTTGCAAAAAGTTCAACCGGTGGCGCAACGTAAAGCGATCATGGAACTTCTGCAAAACCTGCCGATTCGCCATGAAATCGACGACATTTTATTGGTCCACGGTAGTCCCCGTGATCCGGTGATGGAATATGTGCTGGAAAGCGACCTGTGGGAGGGTTCTGACTCGGACAAAATGGACAGTGTTTTCGCTGGGTTCCAACGTTTGTGTTTCGTTGGTCATACGCATCGTCCCGGAATATTTACTGAGGATCGATGCTTTCTTGCGGCGGCGGAATTGGTCAACGGCTTTGATGTCTCCGATGGTAAATATTTGATTAACGTCGGTTCGGTTGGACAGCCGCGCGACCGTAATCCGTTGGCTTGCTACACGCTTTTTAGCGGTGATGCGGTCTACTTTCGTCGGGTAGCTTATGATGTCGACGACACGGCCGATCGCGTACGGCGTATTGACGCGCTTGATCGGCGATTTGCTGAGCGGCTCTACCGAGGTGAATAGGCGGCGAAACAGCGCGTCCGGCGAGTGACTCACCGAAGTGAGTTGATGCGCAGGAGCCCGACACGGCTAGGTTGAAGCGAGATTACGCAGGGACCTTTTGCTTCCCGGCGTCCGGTTGTTAGAAAACCCCCGCCTAACTAATAACCAATGTGGTTTGCGGCAAAGAAAGGATCGGATTCGGATGCCCATCGTCGAGGCACGAGTAGTACTGAGCAATAAGATGGGGCTGCATGCTCGTCCATCGACGCAGATTGCCACCACCGCAAGTCGCTTCAGTAGCGACATTCATATCACCAAAGACGACATGGTGGTTGATGCGAAAAGCGTGCTTGAATTGTTGATGCTTGCCGCCGAATGCGACTCCGAATTAATCATTGCTGCCGAAGGGGATGACGCAAAAGACGCCGTCCATGCCTTAGTTGAGCTGGTGAAAGGGCGATTCGGAGAGCTTGACGTCGATGCCTGAGGCGATTTCACCGACGCTACGTCAGCCGCCAACGCTTCTTCAGCGGATGGCGGTCTGTTGCGCTACGGTTATGGGAATTGGGCTTCTGCGACCGGGACCTGGAACCTGGGCAAGCATTGCTGCCGGTGGCGTGGCTATGGTTATTATTTTATGGGTGCCGCCGAATTTTTTAACGTGGTCTTTCATTATTGCCGCGATGACGGCTACCATTTTGTGCCTAATAAGTGCTCCTGCTGCCGTGCGCCATTTTTCTTCAGGCGACCCAGGACCAGTGGTTATGGACGAGGTTGCTGGGACTTGGGTGGCTATTGCTTTGGTGCCGGCTTCAACCTTGGCCGTCTCGCCAATGACTGGGGTCATTTTGTCGGTTATCCTTTTTCGTGTGTTTGACATCGCCAAGCCTTGGCCTGTGGGTTGGTTCGAGCGTTTGCCTGGGGCATTCGGCATCATTGCCGACGATCTTGCCGCTGGCGTGTTTGCAGGAATACTTACAGCGGCGTTGTTGCACTAGTTATCACGTAAAAAGGTAAAACCGATGGCCACTCGTCGAAATGATCGATCGCACACCCAAGCGCGCAGCCCAACTGCAGGTCCAGCTCGGGGTGCCGCCGCCTCCCATGCCGGTGTTAGCCTTTCGGGTGTTTCAGGATCACAAATTTCGGTCGGGGCTAGTGCACAGCGTACTGGCGTTTCGGGATCCCATGCTTCGGCCAGTGGATCAGGCGTCCACGTGCCAACGGCAAGTGGATCGGATCCGCAATTGGCAGCCAATGACCGTCATACGACCGGCAATCGCAATCACGGATCTGGGAACAAGCCGACGACCAACAAGGCTCATCAATTTGGCCAACGAGGAATGGGTCTGCGGGCCAAGTTTATGTTGGTGTTGTCAGGAGTAACCGCGGTGGCGCTTATTGCGCTTGGCACCAGCATGGCATTTACCACCAACAGTTTTTTATTCGGACAGAAACAGCATTCAGGCGTTGAGATCGCACGCTTAGTCGCACAGATCGGTACAGCGGTCAAAACCCGTCTTGATTTTTTCCGTAAGCTCAAGACGGACCCGAAGTTTAGCGGCGTAGAAGTTCCCGTTCCCACGCGTCAAGAGATTGAACAGGATTTGATCGCGAATTTGAATAATGCGCGGGACTGGGGCGGAGATAAAAATTATAGCTACAGCGACATTCTTTCCATCAGTTTTGACTGCCCGTCAGTGCCTGAGATCAGCGGTGTTGGCATTGGCGATCGCGAAGAACTTTCGACCAACGGCATAAACTATCCGAGCATTTATGTCCCGAAAACCGGTAGTTCGGTTCTGCTACCAAAGGGAATCACGGTCGCGGAAAAGGTCAAAAAATTTGGCAACAATGAGATTCCGATTTACCGCTTCAAAATTGATCTTGATCCATCTTTTGGCCAAGCTTCTCAAGGTGGCGGTCCTGCTCAAGTACGGGTCGACATTGCTGCCGAAAGCGTGCAGCGAGTCAGTAAAAATCTTTTTGTCACCATTGGCATCGCCGTATTTATTGCCATTGGTATCGTAGTCGCGGTCGCGAATTGGCTGGCTGGCAATATCACTCGGCCGCTCGATATGCTGATCGCCGACATGAAGGTGGTTGCGCGCGGCAAACTAGACCACGAAACCAAAGCTCGTTCGAATGATGAGATCGGAACCCTGGCCGGGGAATTCAATCGGATGACGGGCAATTTGAAGATTGCTCAGGTTGCCCTGGTCGAACAAGAAAAAGCTGAATACGAATTGTCGATCGCACGTGAAGTGCAGCGTCAATTGTTACCCGCCGAAGCCCCGACGATTCTGGGGTATGACAGCGCGGCGTTCTATCAAGGTGCTAAGGCTGTATCCGGCGACTACTTCGATTTTATTCCGCTCGGCAATGGTTTGTGGGGTTTCATTGTCGCCGACGTTTCTGGCAAAGGTATTCCTGGGTCGATGGTGATGGCGGTCACGCGTACGATTATTCGCCTTGTGGCGAATAAACATCAGCATGGCGCTGCTGACACGCTCAAAGAAACCAATCGTTTGATTTCGAAACAGATCAAACGCGGGATGTTTGTCACCGCGTTTTATGCCATCCTGGATGAGAACACGGGCTCGCTGACGTACGCTTCAGCTGGCCATAATCCGATGGTTATTTATCGCGCAGGCACTGGCTCGTATGAACTGGCAACTGGTAAGGGAATCGCGCTGGGATTCAACGAAGGCCCGCTGTTCGACAAGACCATCCAAGAACAAAAAACGGTTCTCGGTTCAGGCGATATCATGTTGATCTATACCGATGGCTTTCCTGAGGCGATGAACGCAGCGAATGAAGAATTTGGCGATGAACGGTTCTACCAGATCATTGCCCAGAATGGAAACCTGGATGCACGTGGAGTGCTTGCTCAATTGGTCCAAGCAGTTGCTGCTCATCGTGGCAATGCGGAGCAATCTGACGACCTCACCATCATCGCTGTTCGCAATGTGACCAGCGCATGAAATTCCAACATCAACTGACCATCAGCAACGATCATGCGTACTTAGCGCAGGTTCGTGATTTAGTCAGTCGTGGCGTCATCGTGGGCGAGTTCCCTGGGCATTTTCTCAATCGTTTACAGATCGCCGTCGACGAAGCCGTCACCAATATTATCGAACATGGTTATGCCGGTCAGCCACGGGGCTCGGCCAAAATTGAAATTACGGTCGATGTCGACGAAGAGCGCTTTCGCATTGAAATCAGCGATAACGGAATGTCCTTCGATCCGAATCAAATGACCGACATTGATATCCAAAGCCACGTTGCTGCGGGCAAGGCTGGTGGACTTGGGGTTTTCTTGATGCGTAAAATCATGGATCAGGTCGATTATCAATATCGCAACGGCAAGAAGAATCAGCTGACGTTGGTCAAATTGCGCAGCAAATAGTCAGGTTATTCGCTAGCTGACGACAGGTGACGGACCACAGGCCACAGGGTCGTCATGCGACGTCGTATAAGAACCTGTAGCCTGTCGCCTGTGGTCGCATCAAATCAATAGCGAAGCGTTACTTCGAGTCTTGCGATCTGCTCACAAACTGAATCATTCAAGCGTCGGCAATACCCCGGCCTTGTGATTCTGCGCTCCGCACCAACACCTTTATTTCGAACATGACCATGAAACTAGCTCAACGTGTTTCCCGCATCGACTCAAGTGGAATTCGCAAGATCTTCGATCTCGCTAAGTCACTGAAGGATCCGATCAATCTCTCCATCGGCCAGCCGGATTTTGAGGTCGCGCCACAGGTCAAAGAAGCGGCGATCGCGGCGATACGAGCGGGCAAAAATACCTACACGCAAACCCAGGGCATCCCCGAATTGCGTGACTTGGTGACCAAAGATGAAAAGGCTTTTACTGGGCGCGATTACGCGGCCGATCAGGTGCTGATCACATCCGGTGTTAGCGGTGGATTATTTCTCGCTCTTC
>JANMYZ010000647.1:0-2569 GCA_031382605.1 Planctomycetota bacterium
GTGATTCCCATGCTTTTTTCATTTTTGTCGGTATCGCAATTTCTCCGGATGGCACGGAGAAATTGAACCTTAGTGTCACAGAGGGCACAGAGGGCACAGAGGGCACAGAGAAAGACCTTTCGCTTTTCCTCTGTGCCCTCTGTGTCCTCTGTGGTTAGCACTTCTCCTGTCGTTGTCTTCGCTTTGGTTCCGGTTCCGCCGGTCTGGGTTCTATCCATCGCGATTTTTTTGAGCCAGATCAGGCCGTGGCGCCATACGAACGGGGCCGTGCGACCATACCGCGACTGCAATTGCCTCCCCCTCATGCGGGTCTACCCTCCCATCGCTCAATGTCCGATACCACTCCGATGTCTGCCGCCGCCATGGTGCGCTTGCGCAAACCGCGTACGCGCGGGGTTTTTGCGCCGCTGGATGCGGCCCGACGGCAGCTTGGTCTGCTGGCCGTCAGCGATGCGCAAGGTCAAGCGCGCATCTTTTGGTTAATCGATCTGCCGACTGGAACCATTGTCGATGCGCGCTTTTTGGCCTTCGGTCACTTGAGTAGCCATCCGATCGCAGACGCGTTTACCGAAACCGTGCGTGGTCGTACGGTCGCCGATGCTGGTCGGGTGAGTGCCGAACAAATTGAAGCCTTGCTGCGTGACGATCCGCTGACGCCGGCCTTTGGTGAGCAAGGCGTGAAGCCGCTCGCCTTCCTGCGCGAACTGCAAGATCGCGCCGAGGCGGAACTGCCCAACCTGGTGTTGCTGCCCAAACCCGTAGAGAAAAAATCGTACCAGCGCAAACGCGAAGCGGATCAATCTGACGCTGACAAAGCGTGGTTCAAACTCAGTCTGCTGAAAAAAATCGGCAAAGTCGATGCCATCGCGAGTCGCATACTGCGCGATCGTTTGCATGGCGAGGCCAAACTCAGCATTGAAGGTCTGCACGATGATTTCCGCATGGTGGTAAAAATCACCGGGCTTACGCCTGAGCAAATTCCTACCGCCATTCAACTGATCCAAGACGCGCTCAAAACCGAAGTCCATGGCGATCTGACCGTCGAGGAATTACCATGACCAACACTGTTACTTTTAGCGCCGACGATGAGGAAGCCTATAAATATGGTTTCTCCAGCGCCGTCGATGCGGTCACGTTGGCGCGCGGGCTGAGCGAAGACGTCGTCCGCGCTATCAGCCTGGCTCGTCACGAACCGGAATTCCTGCTCAATTTTCGCCTCAAGGCTTTCCGCCAATTTCTGAAAATGGAAGAACCGACCTGGGCCGCCGTTGATTATCCGAAGATCAATTTCCAGGACATCAGCTACTATTCAGCCCCGCGCACCAAAGGCGACGCCAGCGCGCCGAGTTACAATTCGCTTGATGACATTGATCCAGAAGTTTTGCGGACTTTTGAAAAGCTCGGCATTTCGCTCGATGAAACCAAGCGTTTGAACAACGTCGCGATCGACGCGGTATTTGATTCAACGTCGGTCGCCACCACACATCAAGGGAAACTCTTTGATGCCGGAGTGATTTTCTGTTCCTTCAATGAAGCCGTGCACCAGTTCCCGGCGTTGATCGAACGTTGGTTGGGTTCTGTGGTCCCGATCGCCGACAACTATTACGCCGCGCTCAACAGTGCGGTATTCAGCGATGGCTCATTCGTGTATATTCCACCGTACACGCGTTGTCCGCTCGAACTGTCGACTTATTTCCGCATCAACAATACCGATGCCGGCCAATTCGAGCGCACGCTGATCATCGCCGACGTTGGCGCTTACGTCAGCTACCTCGAAGGCTGCACCGCGCCGAAATCATCAAAGCATCAACTCCATGCCGCTGTGGTTGAACTGGTGACGCTGGATGATGCGGAAATCAAATACAGCACGGTACAAAACTGGTTCGCTGGCGACAAAGAAAGCGGCGAAGGCGGCGTTTATAATTTCGTCACCAAACGCGGTGCCTGCCGTGGCAAACGCTCGAAGATCAGTTGGACGCAGGTGGAAACTGGCTCGGCCATCACCTGGAAATATCCCTCCTGCATCCTGCAAGGCGATGACAGCGTTGGGGAATTCTGGAGCGTCGCGCTGACCAACGGCCGCATGCAAGCCGACACTGGCACGAAAATGGTGCACATCGGCAAGAACACCAAAAGCCGCATCGTTTCCAAAGGCATCAGCGCCGATCATTCGTCCAATGTTTACCGTGGCTTGGTCAAAGTCTTCCCCAAGGCCGAAGGCGCGCGCAATCATACGCAATGCGATTCGATGCTGGTGGGCAAACACGCGGTCGCCCGCACGCATCCCTATATCGACGTGCAAAATCCCAGCGCTCAGGTCGAACACGAAGCGTCGACCAGCACGTTGAGCGAAGAACAACTCTTCTATCTCCGTGCCCGTGGCATCAGCCAAGAAGACGCCATCGGCGCGATCGTCAACGGTTTTTGTAAAGACGTGCTCAACGTGCTGCCGCTGGAATTTGCGGCTGAAGCACAGAAGTTACTCGCCCTTAAACTCGAAAATTCGGTAGGTTAAATGCTCGTCGTCAATGATCTCCACGTCACCGTCGGTGACCATCCGGTCCTCAAA
>JANMYZ010000680.1:0-11929 GCA_031382605.1 Planctomycetota bacterium
GGTGCCGGACGTGCGTCCGATTTGACTTTGCGGTAAATTGGTTTTTAACTGCGTTTTTTAGGATTATCCATCGGCCCATGTTTCCCAGGGCGTTGCCCTGGGCTATCTTTGGCCGCCCCGTTGGGGCTCGTGACCGACCAAACCAGGAGCGATTGAGTGTGTCGAAGGACAAAAGAAACGGCGTTGAGTCTTGAACCTGGGCGAGCCGCCCAGGTCACGTCATAAAAAACACCTGCGAGAAGCCGTCTTGTGTCGATCGTGTCAGCGATAGGGTGCCGCGCGTCCGCTGAGCAGGGCAAAGGCCGTCGATCGGGCGCGTTGCTCATAGCTGCGAGAGCACCAAGCGTTTCATCCGAAACGCTAAACTAGGCATTCTTTTATTAAGGGATAAATCATGCGCCATGTCATCGAAAGATTGGTAATTCGCGTCGGTTCTTTGGCGTTGATCGTCAGTGTGTTGACGTGCTGTTTTAGCGGGCAGGCCTTATCGGCGGCAGAGCAGGTGAAGCCATCTCAGCCAGCGCAAACGCAACAATGGTTCCCGCAGACCGCGAAGTTGGTTGGCGCTCCGTCCGGTTCGATCTTCCTGAAGGGGAAGTATATCGAATTGGGTATGCATACGTTGGGGTCGTTTGGGGCTGAAGATCCGGCGTATTTCACTGATGGATTTCATCCGCTGCAAAACCTCAGGACCACGTTCGGTACTTTGGGTTTCATTTACAACCCTTTGGGTTGGATTTTACCCACCGACCGACCGACCGATTCTGGTGATTTTTTCGTGCCCGGTGTCCCAGAAGAAGTATGGGGCGTTTCCTGGAATTATGGCGCGTCGAATGAAAATACCGTTCGTTATATGAACGCTGGTTTGGCTAATCCGCCGCTCACTTCATTGGTTTCGCGTTTGGTTGACACGTCAAAAATTTTTGCCAAGGCCGTTGGTTTTCCCAAAGATATTTCGAGCGGCAATGATCGTCGTTCGTTGTGGCAAGGCACGGCAACTCATTCCGCCTTGGTCAATCAAACCATGGTAAGCGAATCTTTACGCGTCACGCAGACGGTGCACTTTGATGTCAGTGACAAATTTTTCGTCATCAACGTGGTCCTGACGAACACAGGGAAGACGACTATTTTTGGCTTAAAATATCTGCGCAGCGTGGATCCGGATCAGGAAGCAGGAACTCCGGTAAATGGTGTTAGTGGCGCCACCATTAATTATGTTTCGTTTCAGCCTCCGCGTGGTACCCAACCTGCATTTCCGTCGGACAATACCAACAAAGCCTTGGTGGTAGCGAAGGGACCTACCAAGAGCGTCACGTTAGGATTAGGTGCCATTGACAGTCGGGCGCGGGTGGCGTATTCGACCAAGTCTACCGGACCTAATGCTTATACGATACGTGATCCGCTCGGTGTTCTGCAATTAGGTACGAATGCTGATGGTGTTGTTATGGCGGACAGCGCTCGCGCAGATTCTCAGTTACCCATTGATGGTGCTATTTCTTTGGCCTTTGATCTGGGTGATGTGCCTGAGGGGCAATCAAAGGTGATTAATTACGTGTATTTAGTGAATGAAAGTGATTTGGATGTGGCCCTTGGATCATTAAAAAACGTGAGCATTGTGTCGCCAACGGGCACGGTTTCTGGCAACAACGTTATATTTCAAGCATTGGTAAGTGATAAATCGGCAGTGACCAAAGTTGATTTCTTCGCTGGCGGCACGCTGCTGACACCGGATACGACCGCCACGGGCGCGGGCACCTACGAGACCACTTTCAATACGACATCGCTGCCGAATGGATCGCTCAGGATTGAAGCCGTGGCGACGTATGCCGACTCTTCAACAAGCCGCGCATCAGCAACGGTGACGGTGGCAAACGCGGTCGTGGGGCCGACGGTTTCGTTCAGCACTTCGACTCCTGCTGATGGAGCAACGGTCAGCGGTGGCGCGGTTTCGGTTGGTGTGGATGTCGATAGCGAAGTGCCTCCGGCACAGGTGATTTTTTATCGTGACGTAGGTAATGTTTCGACCGTGTTAGCCACGCTCACACAAGCACCGTTTACGACCTCATTCAGCGTCACCGATTTAGCAAACAACACGAGTGTCACGATTCGAGCGGTGGCGTCGAACGCGGGCAATACCGCCAGCACAACGATTTCGCGCACGTTTGTCAGTTCAGTCCCGGTGATAACCGAAGTGACGGCTCCGGTGATTCCTTTGTCAGCGGGCGAAGTCACGACCTACACGGCGGTTAGCCCCAGCACCACGCAGGGCATCACCAGCTTGCTGGCAGCGTTGAGCGGCAGCGATTCGTCGATTACCCGGGCCTTCACCTGGGATTCGACCATGAAGAGTTATGTCGAGCTACCAACTCAACCAGCGGGTGGAGTGGTTATTTCGACTGGCATTTTTGTCGCGACGCGCGTTGCGCTTTCTTACAGCCTGAGCGGAACGGCAGCTACGGCGCCGTTCAATCTGAACGTGCTTCGTGACGGCTGGACCTTTGCCGGAATTCCGCCAGTGGAAGTGTCATCGGGCACCTTCGCCACGACGTTTGTCTGGCCAGGGACGACCGCTGTTTCGCCAGCTGTTGCCTTGACGATTTCACTTCCCGGCTCGGTTACCTATGCGCAAGCGATGGGAAATCCTTTGGGTGACGACACCACTTCTCGGCCGTGGTTCTGGAATGGCAGCGCTTATGTTCAGGTCGATACCTTGGAGTCCGGCAAAGGATATTGGTTCAAGAATAATTTAGTAAGTGATAACATCGCCATCACGGTGCCATCTTCTTTTGCAGAAGATTTTGCGCCAAGGGCAGCAGTGGTCGCGAAAAGCACGGGTCCTACCGCTTTTCGTGATCATGGAGCGCCTCCGCCGCCACCCAGCGGTACGGCTCCGGCAGCAAGCTCATCCTCAGGCGGATGTGGCGTTGGTTCTGGATTGGCGTCGTTCGCATTCTTGATGCTGCTGTTCGGCTTTCGCTTTTTTGTCGCTCGGCGATGACCTCGTCAGCGGACAACCGCAAACCGCGTCCATCAGACGCGGAGGACTTCAATGCCACGGTACCAGTCAAAGGCTGGAACGACGCGGCCACGATTCCTGCGTCACGTCCAAACGCTGGCTCGGCAGTGAATCTCGATCAAACGGTCGTTGCTGACTTGAATCGCCAGCAGCCAGAAGCCGACACCGTTGCGACGCAAACCGCGTCGAGTCGAGGAAATGAAGAGACGCTGCTCGCCGACTCGGTTCCTGGTTCGTCAACCGGCGGTTCGTCAACAGATCCCGCCGTGTTGGCGCGCACGCGTCTGACCAATGATGTTTCGGATTCAAGCGCGCCGATGAACTCGACCTCGCTCAGCGACAGCGGAGCACTGTCTCGTTCGCTGTCGCGCTCATTCAGCCGCACCGGACGCACGCGGGTGAATGTGAATTTGCCAGCGGACACGCAGCAGCTCGATCAGAAACTGCAAATGTCGCGCTTATCGGTGTTGTCCGACATGGCGACGGCCCGTGTGGGCAAGGGCGATTTGCCTCCTGGTATTGTCAAACTCATTGAGCAACAGGGGACTGAAGGTCGTTACGCCATCGACCGTCCGTTGGCATCCGGCGGCATGGGCGCGGTGCTGCAAATCAATGATCATGATTTCCGTCGTCCGGCGGCGATGAAAATCATTCTGAGTCGCCACGCGAATAGCGCAGAGGTGACCGAACGATTCCTGGCCGAAGCGCAAGTCACGGCGCAGCTTGAACATCCGAATATTGTGCCGATTCATGATCTTGGAGTGATGGAAGACGGCACGCTCTATTTCACCATGAAACTGATCGAGGGCATGTCGCTTGGTCGCGTGATGAAATTATTGCAGCAGCAGGCCGGTACGCTGAAGGATAAAGAAGGCAACGTCATCGCGCCGCCAGATGCCGAGAGCGCGGCGGCCGCAGCGAAATGGACGCTCGAAGAAAAGCTGCAAACCTTCTTAAAGGTTCTTGATGGCGTCGGCTTTGCACACAGCCGTGGCGTGGTCCATCGCGATATTAAGCCTGATAACATTATGCTTGGCCCATTTGGCGAAGTGTTGGTGGTCGACTGGGGGATCGCGAAAATAATTCAAGCGACAGATCAGCAGAAGTCTGCAAATCAGCCGAATGACGTGGTGCGTTGGGTCGCGTCATTGCGTGATCACGAAAGCGCGTCCGCGACCATGGATGGCTCCGCCATGGGCACGCTCTATTACATGCCGCCTGAGCAGGCGCTGGGTTTCGTTGCGGAGGTTGATGCGCGTTCTGATATTTATGCGTTGGGTGCGACGCTGTACGAATTACTCGCTTTGCGCCGGTATTTAGACAGCGGAAACATGGCTGACATGATCAGCAAGATTTCCATCGGCGCATGGAATCGACTCGATGCCGTGGTGCCGGATCTCAGTCTGGATCTGATCGCGGTGGTTCATCGAGCGCTGTCCAAAGAACGAGTGGATCGCTATCAGAGTTGCGCGGAGTTCTCAGCGGATATTCGTCGCTATCTCTCCGGCCAAGCCGTGCTGGCACGCCGTCGCAATCTGATCGAACGCATCGGTCTGTGGTACGCCGCGCATCGTCGACAGGTACAGGTGGCTGCTGCTGGCGTGGCTCTGGTGGTGACGGCGGTGACGGCAACGGTGATGGTGCAGGGGCAAGAAAAACGGGCGCAAGCCAAGACCTTGTTGGCGCAGGCTAAGCAGGATTATGACGCTGGACGCGCGACGATGGATACGGTCACGCTAGATGCGGCTCGCGTGGCCTTGGCTACCGCATTGACGTACGACAGCCAAAATCGTGAGATCAGCGACTTGATTGCGTTAGTGAAGTTTTCTCTCGCTGAAGCGAAGCGCCTAGAACAAGAGCGCAATCAACACGAGGCGGCGTCACAAAAAGCCCAGGCGCTATTAACGGAAGCGCGTCAACAACGGGCAAATGCGCAGTTGGACGAAGCGGCAAAGACCTTGGATGCAGCGCACAAATTAGTGCCGAGTGACGAAGCGATTAATCAATTGATCACCAAAGTTGCCACTGAACGCAGTAATGAACTCCGGGTGGTGGCAACCAAGAAAGCGAAAAAAGATCGCGCAGAAGGCGATGCCATTCTGGCGAAAGCGGAGGCCTTAGACCGCGCTGATGTGCAAGTCGATGTCCTGCTACGCCAAGCGGAAAATCTTTTTGCTGAGGCCGAAGTCGTGGTTCCGGTTGAGGGGACTCAGGCACAAGTCAAACGTGTGGCCTTGCTGCGCCAAGCGGCTGAAAACGCACGTAAAAATAAAGAAGATCAGGAAAAAGGCGAAGCCGCAGCGACGGTTGCGCGCACGGCGTTTGCAGCCAAGCAATTTGCTCAGGCGAAAGATGCGATTGCTCAGGCGTTAGGATTTATCCCGAACCGTGCTGATTTGGTGGCATTACGGGATCGCATTGTAAGCGATGAAAAACAGTCGTTAGCAGAGGCTGCCGCCCAGGCACGGCTGGCCGATTTCCGTAGCAAGGCAAGCGCAGCGATGGCGGACGTCAAAACGCATCTTGCGAAATTACAGGAAGCGCATCGCAGTCGCGCCGCCGCTGCCGCCGAGGTCGAGTCGTTAACCGAACGATTGGCGGATCAGCCCAGCACCAAGAAGACCGCGCTGTGGCAGGCTCATCGCGTCGCTCAGAACGCGGAAAGCGTCGCCTCAGAGCAATGGTCGCTCACCGAAGCGGCCGGGCAGAGCGTGTTGTCATTTCTTGCGGAGGATCCAGACAATCCGCTGATTGCTCAAGCGAAGGGCATCTTGGCGGAACTGTATCAAGCCCGTTTAACCGATGCCCGCCGCCGTCGCGATGTCGCCAATGTGGTTGCCTTCGCCAATCTGTTGACGCGTTACGATGACGGTCGCTATGCCAACTTATTAAAAGATTTTGGCCGCCTGACGTTGACCGGACCAGCAGGAACGAAGCTGCGCATTTCGGAAATTGATGCGGGTGCGGATACTCGTTTCGTCCCCGTTGGAAAAGCGACTGAGTTGACCTTGCCGACCGAGCCGTTGGCGCTGAAAGGCGGACGTTACGAACTGCGCAGCGGCGAGATGGTGATCACTCTGGTGGTCGACGCGACCGCGCCGGTGACGCTGACGTGGCCAAGTTCTCTGCCGACCATCACCGGCATGGTGCTGCGCTATGTTCCGGCGTTGGCTGGTCGCCCAGCTTTCTTGTTGGGCGAGCGTGAGATCACCGCGCGTGAATACGATCGCTTTCTGCATGACGCGACGGTGTGGCCGCGCGTGGTTGCTAGTTGGAAAGCGTTTTTTACATCGGATCTGGATGACCTCGCTTTGATGCGGTTAGTTCCGCGCGAAGCTGGCCACTCGAAATGGCAAGCCGAGGCAACCGATGATGATGGTATCGCGGGGGTCATGCTTACCCGCTTGGAGATGCCACGCAGTATCGCGGATCTGCCGATTTTTGGTATCAGTCGCGACGACGCCGAAGCATATTGCGCGTGGTTAGCGAAACAGACCTCCTTGAAAATTCGCTTACCGAGTGAACTCGAATGGCAGTCCGCCGCCACGGGCGGCGATGTTCGTCGGGTGTATCCGTGGGGCGAAATCTTCGATCGCAGTTTCACCGCAGGTTTGATGACGCCTGACGGTAAAAAGCGCGAGGCCGCGATCGCCGTCGGAACGACGCCGATGGATATCGGCCCATTCGGCCATCTCGATCTTGGCGGAAATGTCAGCGAATGGGTGTCGGACCGCACCAATGCATCCACTACGCATGGCGCAGAAGTGGTCGGCGGATCGTGGGCCGGTGATCGTCCGCAAGATTTTCGCACCACCTCGGTCATCAGTGCCCAACCATTTTTTACGAATCCATCCATCGGCTTTCGCATCCTGGTAGAACTCCCGTGAAACGACACCTCGCTCTTCCTTTCCTCCTCGCTTTGTGCTGGACCGTCGCAGCCGAAGATCAGCCGGTGCCGCCACCGCCGCCGGCGGTTGATCCGACGGTGCCGGCGCCGCCGATTGCACCATCCGCGGATTCAACCGTGGTTCCTGCGGTGGTGCCGGCAGAGGGGGGCGCGGTCGTTGCTGCCGAATCAACGGGCAGCAAGCCCAAAGGAAATGCAGCGGCAGCAGCGGCGAGTCGCGCAAACGCGGAAGAGCGGAAAACTCTATCGTTGCGGTTCGCACTTGATGGCGGCTATGACAGCAACGTTTTGCGTGAAGATGTGAACACCACCACCGCCACCGATACCGAAGGTTTTGCGCTTGGTGGTGAATTGCATGGAACGTGGCGCGCGATCCGTGAACCCACGTCGCAGCTCAACATCATTGGTGATCTACGCTACAACGCCTATCCGGACGAAAGCCAAGCGAATTTGGCGCGCGCGAGCGTCGCTGCATTTGGTTTGTTGCGTTTTGGAGTGATCGATCCTGGTGCGGTATTGGCGGTGAATCGTCAATGGATTGATGACCAAGGTGCGGCCACGATTGTGCGCGGCACTTTAATTGCGACCAGAATCAGTACTGAGCGCTACCATTTTGATTCGCTTTCCCTTGATGCCTACGCGGTTGATTACGATGACAACGATGATGCCAGCGGCACGCTGTTTGATGTATTGTGGCGTCATTGGTGGATGCCAGAAGCCGGCAATGCGCGTCGTCGTGTCGAAACGACGATTATGGCGGGAATGTATAATGCTCAAACCGAGGTCGAATCTTACCGCACGCTCAAGCCCAGCCTGACATTGCTCTACCGAATGGGCGAACGCGCCGCGCCGCTTGGTATCTGGGATGTGCACGCGCAGACCTCGTTGGAATGGCGTTCGTATGATGAAGGGCAGCTGTCTGAAAACGCCGAACGCCAAACGGTTTGGCAAGCGGGCGTTGCTGCCGAACGATGGTTTGGCAGTTGGATGTCAGCAGGACCATTTCTGACGTATTCTCTGCGTGAATCGACTCGGGCCGACCGAGATTACGACCGTGTCCAGGTCGGTGTCCGTTTGATCGCCGACTGGTAACTAGGAACCCACACCATGCGAATTCTCCAACAGACTCATTTTCAATTCCTCGCTTGCTGTTTCGCGGCGTTGACTTGTGTCAGCGCTGCCGAAACGGTGGCACCACCAGTTCTGCCAAGCGCTACTTGGAGCCTTGGCGAAGGCTTCGTGGCTGAAGCGCCTGCACGCCCTGGCAGCGACATTGCCATTGGGCAACGAGTGGCGTCGAGCGCCGAAAAACCGGCGAAAGTCGATTTTGCGCCGCCCATGACCGGCACGCTGACGTTGAGTCCTGGGGCGGCATTTACTTTCGTGATAGAGTCGGTTGCTGAGACCAGAGAATTGGTCATCGATTTAGAAGCGGGCGCGGTGCAAGTTGATTTGCGCGGTAAAGGCAATTTCGCCGCAGTACGGGTGCGCGGTGCCGCTTTGGATGTGCGCGTCACCGGCACGCTGTTTGTCGTTGAACGCATTAAACGGGACGCTGACTACATCGCGCTGATTCAAGGAAAAGTGAAGACCAGTTTGCGTAAAGAGGTGGCCGAAGCGTTGGGCTCAACGGGCCAAGCTTTCGAACTCGATAATAAGCAAGGGATTGGCGCATCGGTTGGCGGAGGGCTCGAAGTCATGGCGTCGTTGACCAATCGTCCACAGATCGCCTCCGCAAATCGGAAGAACATCAAAGAGCAAGGCACCGCTCCGCAAGAAAACGGTGGTGGCTGGGACAACGATTTGGCGCTCGATTTTCTCAATGAGGCACCGGATCAACTCGGCTTCAACGATGTGCTGATGAATGAATTGACCGATGCCCTGGGAGAAGCCTTGTTTGAGGACCTGCAAAGCGGCCCGGGAAACCAAGTCATCGACAGTGTATTGTCGACTTCGCCCAGCGGCGCTTTGGCATCACCTCCTCCGCCGCCACCGTTGTAATCCTTAGTCAGGTCTGCGCTTAATTCCCTCAGTTAATGGTGTTAGAGCGATTTATGTGCTCTTTGCAGGCTTCATACAGAGGAGAAAACAGTGACATGAAGCTGACGTTGAAGGCATAAAAACAACTACTGTGTCAAGGCGATTACGCTGGCGACCACAGGCAGCCGAACGACGACGTAAAGCTGAGACACCATGTGTACGCCCGCTTATTGAACAGTAGGTAGACCGCTTGCTGCTGTTGGTGACCACGCCAACCTCCGCCGTCCCGCCCAGCCACGAGGAACTGCCCATGTCCGGTCGTCTTATGATTTTTATCCGCGTCATCGCCCTGCCGTGCTTGATGGTATTGGCCATGACTTCGGCATCTTTTGGTGCGACCTTTCGCTTCGACCCGGTTAGCGTTGCGAATCCTCCGGCTCCGCCGGTCACGTTTCTTGATCAATATCCTTACGAACGCGTGGCTTATCCATGGGCTATTGGTTATGATCCGGGTGGTGTCGGCACCAGTGATTGGCTGACGTCCTACAACCCCGTGCGCTTTCAGGTGACCAAGATCGTCGCTCCGATTACCAAGGTCAGCATTCGCGTTTGGATCCAGCACGAAAATATTAATGAGCTAACCCTGACCCTCTACTCTCCGGATGGAACCCGCGTGAGACTTGTTCAGCGCCTGGGTAAAGCGAACGATCCTAATGTTGACATGGCTTTAGGCGGGTTTGCTCAGTACGTGGAATTTATGAGCGTTGATGAGCCAACTCCCCCGCTGATTACGGCAGCTACCAGCTTAATAAATAATGGCTCGTTGGTTCCGGCCGGTCGCTATCGGCCATTGGAAACCTTGGGAATTTTCAATGGTAAGAGCGGCACTCAGGCCAACGGCATCTGGCGCTTGACGGTTCAAGACAGCGAAGCCAGTGGCTTTGTCGGTCTATTTTACGGCGCTCGTTTGTACCTTACCCAAGACGGTGGGGTCCACATTTGGACAGGGTCTACCGGAGTCGGAGCCGATACGAATTGGTCAAATCCAGCGAATTGGGACGTCGGCTTCGGACCGCCGGATGTGAATCAGACGAATACCTTGGCCTTTCCAGCGGGTGCATCGTCACTTTTACCGTTCAATGATTTCAATAATACGGTGCCGACCATCGCGACCATTGCTTCCGTAAACTATCCCGTCGCGCCATTCTTTACGGTCCCTGCAGCGGATAGCGGACAAATAGTCGCGCTGACGATGAGCACGTCACCGACTCAGCCCGTCAATGTGAGCACGGCTTGGGCGGCTCTGGTAACGGCCGCCTATGTGGGTGATGATTTGATTATTGCTAATGATCTCGTCGCGGCCGCCACAGGAACGTTTCGAGTTTTGGCAGTGAATAAAATTGGCTTTTATTCGTTGACCATTGTTCGGGTCGGAGCAGCCGGCACTGGGACCGTCGTCGCTGGCGGTGGGCCGACGGCTACCATGCAACTCATTCGCCACTTGGACACTTTGGAAATCGGTGGAGTAAACTTCACTGGCGAAAACTACGCCATCACGGGTTCCCCAGTCATCGTCACCGATCGCGCACAATTCATCAACCCGTACGGCGTGAATAACACATGGGCACTCAATAGTGCGATGGAAGCGGGAGTAACGTTCCTGGATATCAATGGCGGCGTGCTGCGTTTGACGGGTATTTGGAGCGGTGCCGGCGGTTTCACCAAAGAAGATCTTGGTACGGTTGAATTAACCAGAGCCAATTCGTTCACTGGCCAGACCCTTATTATGGGTGGCATCATTGATGTCACGAATACGAATGCGCTCGGCTCTTCGGTGGTCACGGTGGTTAACGGGGTGGTTAACGGCGACACCGTAATCCGTGACGGCGGTACGCTTCGCGTGGCCGCAGGTTTGACGATGTTTGAAAAAGTTACCATTAGTGGCCTTGGTGCATCGACCCCACTGACCCCACCGATCGGAGCGTTGGTTTTTTCGGGTAACGCGACGTATACAGGCGACCTCGCCTTGAAGGCGAGCGGAAATTCCACCGTCAGCGTCCTGGCAGGAGCAGTAACTCTGTCGAGTATTGTTCCGGAACTGAGCGATTCGACGTATTCCCTAAGCATCGCCAATGCAGGTACGGTCGCAATTAACAGTCCGTTACCGATTTTTACGAATCTGTCCCTTGCTGGCGGCGCAACGACTTTTGGTGCTGCCCAGCCAAATCTGGCAAATTTAACGTTGACTGGTGCTGACCTTAATTCAGGAGCCAATGCGATGACGATCATTGGCAGCGTGAGCTCGGGTGCATCAGCGACGACTTCAACGTTGCGCAGTTCCGCTTCCGGTTCCTTGAACCTGAAGGGCACTGGTCACGTCGTCAACGTTGCCGCAGGTGCCGCAGGCGCTGGCGGTAGCGCGAACATCACTAGCAGCGATTTGATCGTGACGGCGACGACCACCAACGGCTCCTTTACCAAAACGGGCGGCGGAGTGATGCGTATTTCCAATGCGCCTGGCGTAGCGGCGACCGTGAATGAAGGAACCTTAGCGAGCGTCAGTGCGGTAACCTGTTCGATCGGTTCGATTGCCGTCAACAGTGGCGCTGTGCTGTCACCAGCCGGTCGCTGGGATGTTGGTTCAGCGGTTACGCTGGCGACGAGTTCAGCTCTGATTTTACCACTCGGAGCAACAGCGCCAACGCCGTTGATCTACACGCTCGGTTCAGTTACGCTTGATGCAGGCGGTGCGGTTGGTGGTGTGAGCGGAGCCGTTCTGCAACCATACAGCGGCGCCGGCACAACAATAATCAATGCCGGAACGGTGACGGGACTCTTTAGCGGAATGCCAAACGGCGCAGGCATAACCTACACAGCCACGACCGTCGACCTCTTCGCATCCGGTGGCCGCAGTCTGACGTTTATTCCCACCGCCTACACGGCCAACGAAAACGCGGGATCGGTTCAAGTGACCGTCATGTGGACGGGCGGCACGGGCGCCCAACCATTGCTGCGTAACTACGGCG
>JANMYZ010000686.1:0-8052 GCA_031382605.1 Planctomycetota bacterium
GCCAAGGGCGTGCGGTGACGTATTGGTGAACCTAAAAACCGCAGTAGGAATTCAAACTTCCACCGCAAAGCCGCTAAGATGCCAAGGGAAACAGGGTAAAACGGAGAGCGTAATTAAAACCTGATTAATCAATGACTTCACCAAACGGGTGAATCTTGTTTTTGCTGTACGTTCTATGCGCTCTTCGCGGCTTTGCGGTAAAATGATTCTCTACTTCGTTTTCTAGGTTTACGGGAAAGCCTGCTGGAAAACCGGCTTGCTCAGACCATCGTATGAATGCTTTCCTTCCTATTCGGCCTCGGAGCTTCCATGCCATTCACGCTTCCACTCGGCGCAACGCCGCCTGACTTCCGTCTTCCTGCCACGGACGGAAATAACTATTCTTTGGCTGACTTTAAAGACGCCAAAATCTTGGTGATCTTCTTTACCTGCAACCATTGTCCCTACGTCATCGGCAGCGATGAAGCGACGCGCAAAACTGCCGACACCTTCGCCACCAAAGGCGTGCGTTTTGTCGGCATCAATTCCAACAGCAAACATACCTACGCCGATGATGACTTTCCGCACATGGTGACGCGGATGCAGCAGCACAAATTTCCATGGACCTATTTATACGATGAAGCCCAAGACGTCGCCCGTGCCTATGGCGCGCTACGCACGCCACATTTTTACGTCTTCGATGCGAGCAGAAAACTGGTGTACGGTGGTCGCGGCGTCGACAGCCCGCGCAATCTTGCGACCATCACCATCAATGACCTCGACCGCGTCCTCAATGAAATCACCAACGGCAAACCCGTCAGCATACCGCTAACCAATCCCATCGGCTGCAATGTCAAATGGGCCGGCAAAGACCCGCATTGGATGCCCGGCGATGCCTGTGACTTGGTGTTCGCGGCGAAGAAGTAGACCTAAAAAAAACGCAGAAAAGTTACCGCAACACCCGTTGGGCCATGAGCGGATATCCTGCGTTTCGTTAGCTTTTCTCGCGCTTTCCAGCGTCATAAGCGGTCTACAAATACAGGATTGAACAGGAGTGCGCAGAGACGCAGAGAAGAAGGATGCTCAGATTCGACAGAAGATCGGGGTCTTTTCCCTTCAGCCAGGTCATGATTGCTCTGCGCCTCTGCGTCCTCCTGTTAAAATTGCCTTTCCAGAAAGTCTCTGAGGAAGGTCTTCCCCATTCAGCGGTATCACCGACTTCAGCTGACCCATGTCGGAGCGTGCTCCGCGGGTCATTAACACCCTGTGCTTACTCGATCTCTGCATTGACCATTTATAAAATTGTTGTCTATTGGTCCCTGTAGGGGTCAAAATGCTACAATGTATTAGAGTTAAAATAGTCCAAGACATCCTGCGCAGACTCAAAAATGCTCCCGTAGTCGCCATGTTGGGCGCTCGTCAGGTGGGAAAAACCACGCTGTCACGACAGGTCGCGCAGGAGTGGACGGGACCGGTGACGCGCTTTGACTTAGAGCTGCCCGCGGATCGGGAGGCGCTAGCGAACGGGGCAGAGATGGTGTTGGGGCGCTGCGAGGGCTTAGTCATTCTGGATGAAGTCCAACGGCTGCCGAACTTGTTCGCGTTGTTGCGACCGCTTTGTGATCGGCCAGGGCGCACGACCCGCTTTTTGCTGCTCGGCAGCGCCTCATGGGATTTGATAAAAGGGGTTTCGGAAACGCTGGCTGGGCGCATCCAATTTGTCGATGTCGGTGGATTTTCCATTGAAGAAGTTGGTGGCGACAGGCTGCATGAACTGTGGTTTCGCGGTGGCTTTCCGCTGGCTTATGGCGCGGATACTGATGCCGATGCGATGGAATGGCACGCCGCTTTTGCGCGCACATTTTTGGAGCGGGATATTCCGGTGCTCGGTATAAACGTGGCACCGGAAGCGTTGCGGCGGTTCTGGGTCATGCTGTCTCATTACCACGGACAAATCTGGAATGCATCCCAACTGGCGGTGGCGATGGGCAGCAAGCGGGCCACGGTGGAGCGCTATCGCGACGTGCTGACCGGGACGTTCATGGTGCGGGTATTGCAGCCATGGTTTGAGAATCTGGGCAAACGACTGGTGAAATCCCCGAAGGTTTATCTGCGGGACAGCGGTATTTTGCATGGATTATTGGGGCTACACGAAACCATGGAATTGCCCAGACATCCAAGCTACGGTGCAAGTTGGGAGGGCTTCGCCTTGGAACAGACGTTGATCGCCCATGGTGAGCGTGATGCCTATTTCTACGCCACTCAACGCGGTGCTGAACTTGATTTACTGTTGTTGCGGCGCGGACAACGTTGGGGCTTCGAATACAAATGTGCCGACGCACCGAAGACCACCAAGTCGATGCACATTGCGTTAGAAGATTTGAAACTGGAGCACCTGTGGGTGATCTATCCTGGTACCAGGCGCTATCCGCTGACTGAAAAGATTACGGCATTGCCCTTACGCGACATCAGCACCATCGAGTTCACGAGATCACCATGATGCCTAAATCTGCGCCGACTGAATCATCGACCCACCTTAACTGACGCGGGACATTTCCACCGGCGCAACTCACGCCATGCTCCGGCCCATGCCGCTGATCGTCACTTCCAATGGGATCACTCCGCAACGTCCTCAATTTTTGGCGGAGAACGCCACGTTGGTTGGCGATGTTCGTTTTGGCCCGGAATGTTCGGTGTGGTTCGGCGCGGTGCTGCGCGCTGATATCAATCCGAGAAGTTTAGGCGCGCGGTGCAATGTGCAGGATCTGTGTGTGCTCCATGTCAGCCGCAAGTTGCCGTGCATTTTAGGCGATGAGGTCAGTATGGGTCATGCGGCGATTGCGCACGCGTGTACGGTTGGGCGTGGATCGTTGCTCGGCATGGGCTCGCGCGTGTTGGATGGCGCGGTGCTGGGCGAAGGCGTGTTGGTCGCGGCCGGTTGCGTGGTGCCAGAAGGCCTGCAGGTGCCGGATCATCATTTGATTGCCGGAGTTCCTGGCCGAGTCATCAAGCCGCTGGGAGCAGAAATTCGTGCGCGTATTGGTCGCATTGCTGGTGATTACGTCGCTTATCAAACGCTTTACCCACAAATAATGACGGACGTCGAAGCATGATCGCACAGCACCGTTTGATACGACGCACCGCGCGCGGAATGATTATTTTTCTGCTGGCCGGCTTGGCCTGTGCCGCTGAATCGTGGACCTTACAGATCACCGATATGGATCCGGTGGTACGCAATGAGTTGATCTGGCGCTGCCACATTGGCGGAACAGTACCGACGGAGAAATTTACTCATGGGCCTTACGTGGTGCAAATCACGCTCACTCAAGCAGGCCGCGACATCGCCACCAGCGAAGAATTTCCTCTCACGCAGTTGGGACAATTTTTGACGGGAATCGATCTGGTACTGACTCCGATTACCCTGACCGGAACTGACGAGCCAGCCACGTTGACGGTCACCGTGACGGATCCGACGCGTCGTGATTTACGCCATCTTTCCCGCGTTTTACAGACGCCCATTAGTTTACAGCGTAGCCTAGAAAAACATGGGCGAGAGCTTGAGCAACGCGGAGATCGCGACCCGCTTCCAGCGCTGTGGTTCGAACAAGCTGGTGAGCTGAGCAAAAACAAAACCACCATCGCCGTATGTCAGCATTTAATCGCGCTTGATCTACACATGAAAAAATGGTTAGCGGGAGTACGTCATTCCCCTCTTTCGCCTTTTTCCCCTAATTTACGTGCATTCCGCGATCCCATTGATGACAGCGTTCAACCGTATCGCCTTCATTTACCCAGCGGACCGCCCACCACGCTTGCCGTGCTGTTGGCGGATTCGCAGGTCGTTCCCCGTAAAAGTGCTTGGCCCATCATCGCTGATTCATGGCTTGCGGCGGCGCGCGACAGCGGTTGTGCCATATTGGAGGTCTATCCAGCCGGTGATATCGCGTGGAATGGCATCAGCCTGCAACGCGCATGGACGGCGATCGCCGCTGCGCGTTCAAGCGAGCCGCTGCTGAAATCTATTCCCGTTGCCATGGTGGGACATGGGCGTGCTGCCATCGGCGCGTTGAATCTAGCAGAAAAAATGCCAGACGTGGTCCGCGCCCTGGGTTTCATCGATGGGAAATTACCCGTTGCCAATCCACTTCCCGTCGATCCGCATGAACGTTGGCTGGCGCTACAACAGCCAGGCGAAAAACCGGCACATTTATTAAGTACCGTCGTGGCAGTCAGCGGAGCGCACGACGACGGACTAAATAATTGGTCTCAACGACTGGTTTTATCCGGCCATGCACCGCTCAACGTCGCTCGCTCTGCCGATCAACCGGCGTTCTGGCAAGCTTTGAGTACGCACCTTCCCATCCCGATGCAGCGCGAATGGGTCATGCTCGAACCCGGCCTGTGCGCGCAGATCATGGTTGAAGAATTAACCTCATGGGGCATCGCCGGATCATTGTTGCAGGATCAACCGGGTAACGTGCGCACGTTTGGTATCGCTCGTCTGCGCTTACCAACGCCGTCAACGGCACTGGTCGACGGTAAGCCGTACCGTGAACCCAAGGCCGTAAAGACAGGTCCACGAAAAGTGCTCGGCAAAGCCACCGGACCATTATCCGCCTATGCCACCGCGCCGTTCGTGGTGGTGATTGGCACTGGTGAAAGCGCCGCAGCCAAGACCGACAATCACGCTTTGGGGCAGCTCTTCGTTGCTGCATGGGCGACCCACGCACAAGGGCGCGTGCGCATGATGACAGACACCGAGGCGATCGAACAGAAACTGACGGGACAACATCTGGTACTGATTGGCAACCACCGCTCCAACCTGCTCATTGCGAACTTGGCGGAGCACTTGCCCGTCCAATGGGATGCGCGGTCACTGACCTATGACGGTCAGTCATTTCTGCGCTCGGATCGTCGACCCTTTGCTCTGGCGTGGCCGCATCCTGCAAACGACGGACGGCTGTTGGTGATTCTTGATGGCAAGCCGGCGTGGTGGAACACGGGCTTGCCGCTGCAAGGGCTACCGGACCTCATCATCGGCGGCATTGAACCGAACGATCCGCCAGCTGTGCAACGAACATTCACCAACGACTGGCGATAACGTAACGCCTTGGCGAAGCGAAAACCGCCACGGTTGCCCCGCAGGTCACCAGCCACAAGATCCGCCGCCCATGACGTATACGTCCCGCTATTCGCGCTTTTTTCTGGCCCTGATGGTTGGCATCGGCCTGTTGTCTACCGGCTGCACTGGCGACCGTGCCGAGGCTCCGCCGACCGCTGAAGAGCAAGTGCTTCTTGCCCAGATCACTCGCGATCGTTTCGTCAAGATCACGCTGATCGAGCGCAATGATGTGGAGCAGTTGGTGGTAACCACCCAACAAGGCTCACACAACGTTCGTTATGTGCTCAAACCTGCGCGCCCAGGCGACGCCAATCTGATGATCCACAAGATCAACGATCGCTCAGTGCTGAACGTTGAAGTATCTGAACAAAGCGGAACCGGTCCACAGGCCGGGACGAACGGACGCTATCGCTGATCGCAGATTCATGTGGCTGCAATAGCGTTTATGTGGCTGCAACAGAGACCATGACTCTGCGCCGAACAACGTTCCATTCACCAGACAATCGCACCTTCGACGATGTGGAAACACGGCCGCGCAAGATCTTTGTCTAGCACGATGCGGAAGGCCTCATCGAATAAAATTTCGACGCCACGATAGGCGACGCCACCGACTTTAATCATCGCGGTGACTGGTTTTTGAGCCCCAGCTTGCTGACGTTCGACTTGTCGCGCGAGAGTTACTTCACAAGCAGCAAGACTGGCACAAGAGGCCGAAAATGTTTCCAGCGCCGTCCGCAGTTCATCACCAAGTGATGGATCTCGGCTGAGACGATGGGCAATCACTTTGCAATATTCCTTGTGCTGAGTCACCGCTTCGGTCAAGCGCGCATGCTCTTCTTTTGCGACGATAAATTGGCGCTCTTCAAATGGATTGATGCCCACCTGCACACGCGTGGGAATCGCATCTTCGTTACCCAGTTGATCTACCGTGATATTTCCTGCGGCGATGACATCGCCAGCAAGGATTTCTTTGGCCATGACTTCGCCGGTGGCCAATACCCGAGTCCAGCGCAAGCTGCCATTGACCCGCAAATTTCGGCATTTTATTTCACGGTTCGACACATAACGCGCGGAAATATCACCCTGGGCTTTCACGCGATTGGAGCCCTGTAAAATGCCGCCGCGTACGATCAGGTTGCCTAGAGCAGAAATACGTGCGTCTTCAATAACGCCCATGATTTCAATGTCGCCAGCACTTTTAATCGCAAAACCAGCTTTCACATCACCCTTCACTAAAACAGATAACGCCGTGTCAATATTGCCGTGCTTATTGTCGACGTCGCCATCAATGATGAGGCGCGTCTCTACACACAAACGTTTTTGACGATCACGATGAAAATGCCCAGCGCTGGTCGTTTGAATGAGATCCGGTTGCTGAGGATGCAACCCAGCACCTTCGCCGATAACCCGCACCGAATCCAAGACGCGACCAGCTTTGGGTTCCAGGCATTTGCCGCGCACGTCGATCCCAGGAATGCCGCCAGTTGGCGGTAAAATACGTGCCAATGGCGAACCTTTTGTCACACTGTCAACGCGACCATGATCATGCCAGTCAACGCGACCTTGCTGATCGACCGTCAGATGAACACCTTCGTCAATCAGCATCTCCAATTTACCATCGATACCGGGAACAGGGGCCATTCCTTTCGCTAGGTGAATGCGCCGAGGTTGAGCAACGCTCAAACTGACCTCGTCGAACACGTCACTTCGTAATCCGCAGATAATACGTTGCTCGCTGAGGGCGCGCTGCATGACTTTTTTGGTAATGTAGTGATTGGGGAGGAGATCAATCCAACAGGCCATTCCTTTTTCGTCGACCTGAATCGCCGGCGTTTCGACCGCGACCTCGACCAATCCATCGACAATCACTTTGAAACCACCGTCCGAGCCCTGTCGCACCATGCCATCACGCCGCGCGACCACGTCACCATTTTCGTTTAGCTGCAAACCCAGACCTATTGCAGCCGGTAAAAGCGCAGGAATCGCGCGACCATCCACGCCAATGCCATCACTCGTTCCGCTATGAGTACTGGTCGCAATGACCTGCCCTAGGACAACCTTGGTGGCCAGCGCAACCACTGGGGTTATGAGCATCATCGAGAGATCTTGCGGCGGCAATCCGCTCGCCAAAAGCAGGTCACGCTCAGTTGAAGATGCTGTCAGTACCGAACGCAACGCGTCTCCATCAATCCCCTGACGCAAACCCGCAGTCGCCAGCAGTTGACGTACTGATGCAAGATCGACACGGCAACCCGCAGGCACCCGCAACCGAGCACTGAGCCGGTCAGGAGCTACTGAAATCCAAGGTCGATCAAGAGCAGCAGTCATGTCTGGGTCAGCTTACCACACGAAAACGTGCGCTGCGCGCAGCAAATGCTTCATGTTGAAGTCGCCCATCAAGAATTGCTTCATCAGGAAACCATCAAACAGATTTGATCAGAGGCCCTGATTTTGACCCTGCTCATTACCCACAAGACGATAGGTGAATGAAGCCTCCAACTGGGGCGGACGGAGGTAACGTACGTTCATTGCGTGACCGTCATGCCGACGTTGGGGGGCTTTCGCAAACGACGATCAGCGTGACCGCCATGAGGGCCTTAGGCCTCAGGCCTGCTCGTTAATCACAACGTTGGGAGCGCGAATGTTTTCGCGCTCCCAACGTTGTGGGTAATGAGCAGGGTTTTGACCTTCGAGCGGATGGACTCACCGCATGTCCTTCCTATGGTGCGCGACCTTCGCGCCACCCCGAGAACCGCCCCATGCGTCTGACGGCCCTCTACCTGACCTCCATCACCTGCGGCTTCTGCATGATGGCCCTCGAAATTCTTGGCGGGCGGTTCATTCAACCGATATTCGGTTCGTCGATCGACGTGTGGGCGGCGATCATTTCGGTGTTCATTCTGTCGATGTCGATCGGATACGTGGTTGGCGGGCGCATCGCTGACCGTTCT
>JANMYZ010000690.1:0-2788 GCA_031382605.1 Planctomycetota bacterium
CATTGTCGGGCAATACTACCGCCGCTTTGCCGTCCACTTTCAACATGCTAACGATGTGTTGCAGAAAGTTGAGCTGCTTGTTCGAGGTGGTTTCCCAGAAATCCTGGCGCTCATACGCCAGCGCCTCTTTGTCTTCCTCACCTTCTTCGTTGGTGATGGTCATGCTGCTTTTTTTGCCGAAGGGCGGATTGGCCAACACGTAGTCGACCTTGCGCCTGGGTTCGGTGATCAGCGCATCGGAACGCTCGACCAGCGGCTCGCCATCTAGTTCGCCAATGCTGTGCAGAAACAAATTCATCAAGCACATGCGGCGGGTGTTGGGCACGATCTCGTGGCCGAAAAAAGTCTTGTCGCGCAGGAATTCTTTCTGGCGCTTATCCAGCTTGGCACCTGGGCGCGTCAGCCAGTTGTACGAGCCCAGAAAAAATCCGCCGGTGCCGCAGGCCGGATCGGCAATGGTCTTCATCGGCGCGGGCCGCACACACATCACCGTGGCTTCGATCAACGCACGCGGGGTAAAGTATTGCCCAGCGCCACTCTTGGTGTCTTCCGCGTTCTTTTGCAGCAGGCCTTCGTACAGATCGCCCTTGGTGTCGGCACCCAGGCTGATCCAACTTTCTGCAACACATCGTCAGCATGTTGAAAGTGGACGGCAAAGCGGCGGTAGTATTGCCCGACAATGTGTTGTTCGAAGGCGGCGCTGGCGAGAAAATTCGCCGCAAGCTGCTGGAAACCTGCGATGTGCATACCGTGTTGCGGCTGCCGACCGGAATATTTTACGCGCAAGGCGTGAAGGCGAACGTGGTGTTCTTTGATGCCAAGCCCAAAGATGGCCAAATTCACACCAAAGGAATTTGGTTCTACGACCTGCGCACCAACAAGCATTTCACGCTGAAGACCCGCACCCTGAAACTGGACGACCTCCAGGATTTCATTGCGTCTTATAACCCAGAAAACCGTCACCAACGCGTCGCCAACGAGCGCTTCAAATTCTTCCGCTACGACGAATTAATGGCCCGCGATAAAGCCAGCCTCGACATCTTTTGGATGAAGGACGACAGCCTGGATAACCTTGATGACATTCCACCGCCGGATGTGTTGCAGCAAGAAATCATTGAGCATCTTGAGGCTGCCTTGGAGTCATTCCGCAGCGTCGCGGTCGGACTACGGGCTAAGTGATTTTAATCATCGCAGGAATAAACGAACATGAAATTTTGGCCTAGTAGACCAAGAAGTCCGTCGACTGGATTGTCACGCTATCGCACCGTCCGCCAACGGATGATAACGATGTTGTCGGACTGCCTGGACACGGTGTTCTCGGATGAGGCGATCACCACGGCAAAGGCGTTGGGCCTGTGGCAGCACGGCAGACTCATTAACCAGAGCGAAGCGGTCCGCGTCTCTGTCTTTGAGGCCACCGGCTTTCATCACCGCCGAGCTGGTGAGACCGCGATCGAGCGCATGGCGCGCACGCTGCCGGCCGACGCTCCCGCGCTTGATCAGACGATCGCCGCTGGTTGCTTGCGGTATCGCTGGTCAATCTTCGACGTACTGCAGGTCTACCCGGCCGAGGGTCTCGAATTGCGCGACACGCTGGACGGAATCACCTGCCGTCTGTGGGACGAAGGCGCCGCCGGCAGCTTGACGGCGGCGGACCGTATTGCCGTACGACTGATCCCGATCGATGATTGGTGGGTCACGTCCGGAACGGCAAGCGTCGGCATCCCAGGCCCGATCGCAGAGGTAGCTCGCACCGTGTTGCCAACAATCTGGCACCATCTTGCTGACTGGCCGCTGGTTGGCACTGCCGAGCGTGACCGCTTGACGTTGACGCTGATGGCAGCGTGTCTTGCCACAGGTATTGCAGCAGATCCAACGGTCGCAACAGCGCCGACCCGCAAGCAGCCTTGCCCTTGTGGCAGTGGCAAGAAATTTAAACACTGCTGCGGACCGGCGAATTAACCGCGACCCCGTTCCCGCACGCGTTCCCACACGCCCAAAACATTTCCCCATCGCCGCGCTATCAGCCGCTATCAGCCTCTATCAGCCACCCCTTGCCCTCGATTCGCCTGCTCCGATCTTCTCGACGCTAAGCCTGACTTCAGGCCACAACCACCGGCAACCACCAGCATTTTGTCTTGGATCAACGCCCATGACTCCCGAAGCGAAAGCTCGCCAGCAGATTGACCAGAAGCTGGAACAGGCTGGCTGGGTCATCCAGGACATGAAGGAACTCGACCCCTCGGCAGGGCTGGGCGTTGCCATACGCGAATACCCAACCGACACCGGCCCTGCTGATTATGTGCTGTTCGTAAACCGCCAAGCGGTGGGCGTGATCGAGGCCAAGCGGGACAGCGCTGGCGAAAACATCACCCGGGTGGAAGAGCAAACCGAGCGCTACTCGGTCGCCAACCTCAAATGGCGGGCCGACCAGCCACCGCTGCGCTTTTTGTTTGAGGCCACCGGCCAAATCATTCGCTTTACCGACTGCGCCGATCCACTGCCGCGCTCACGCGAAATATTTCATTTCTACAAACCTGAAACGCTGGCGACTTGGTTAGCGCAGCCAGACACCCTGCGCCGCCGCTTGGCCGGCAACATGCCCGCGCTGCCGGCAAAGAACCTGCGCGATTGCCAAATCAGCGCCGTCACCGGCCTGGAAAAATCCTTGGCGCTGAACAAGCCCCGCGCCTTGGTGCACATGGCCACCGGCGCTGGCAAAACGTTTACCGCCATTACCGCGATCTATCGCCTGCTCAAATTCGGTGGCGCTAAGCGCATCTTGTTT
>JANMYZ010000722.1:0-3384 GCA_031382605.1 Planctomycetota bacterium
TACTCCTACGGGCCACCGATTCTCCGCACCCTGCTCTCCACCCCGCCTCACGGCGACGCAGTTGGGATTGGATACGGGGGCGGATGCCGTGCCCCCGGCAAGGACTTGCACCTTGCTGTTGATGTGCGCTGTTGGGCGCACGACCGCCGGCTGCCAGCCGGCAAGGGGCAAATCATCCCCTCCCCACGAGCCAAATTACCCAAGCCATCGATCACAAAACGTCCGCGCCGCTGCGGCGTCAGCAACGCCCTGCACGATGACTCGGCCATCTTTAAAACAGGTGGCGGTCAATGGTCCGTCTTGCCAGCGCACCAGGTATTCATTGGCCAAGCGCAGGGCTGGCCCCACGGTTTTCGTCAATGCCGTCAGGTCCACTCCACGGCGTCGGATCTGCACCGCGTCGCGTCCGCAAAGCACCACCACCGCTTCATCGCCTGCGGTGAGCAGCGGGAAACTCGGTGTATTTCCGCACACCACGCAGCTGGGCTGACGCCAATCATCCATGCGCAGACGTTGAAATGTTCCGCGCCATACATCGCTGGCCCATAGTTCACGTCGCACCGCTGCGCGATCGCCCACCAGGATTTTGAGCGCCTCCGCAACTTGCCAGCTGGCGACGAGGTGCACTGCTGGTGGAATAATACCGGCGGTGTCGCAGGTCGGACTTTCACCGGCGTTTGGCAGTTCGTCCTGCAAACAACGCAGGCACGGGGTTTCGCCTGGGATAATCGCAACTGACAAACCATAGGAGCCAACGCAGGCGCCATAAATCCACGGCATGCGCAGTTGGCAACACGCTTCGTTGACCAAATGACGCGTCGGAAAATTATCACAGCCATCAAGCACCAGATCGACGCCGGTAAGCAAATTCACGGCATTCGCGGCGCGCAAATCTTCAACCATGGGTTCAATGGTGCAGGAACTATTCACCACCCGCAGACGCGCGGCGGCAGCAATCGCTTTGGGTAAGGACTGCCGAGCATCGTCTTCGCTATAGAGCGACTGACGTTGCAGATTGCTCCACTCCACAAAGTCACGATCGATTAGGCGTAAATAGCCGACACCTGCGCGGCAGAGTTGTTCCGCTATCGCGGTGCCCAGGGCGCCGCAGCCAATGATCGCCACGCGTGCCGCTGCGAGCTTGGCTTGACCGGCAAATCCAATGGGCGCGAAGCGTTCTTGACGACTGTAGCGATCAGACATCAGGTCGGCACCTGAACGGCGCTTTTGAGGTGCAGCGTGCGAGTGGGATAGGGAATCTCGATGCCTTCGGCGGCAAAACGCGCGTGCAGGCGTTTGATCAGTTCATGTCGCAGTACGTATTGCTGTTCGAAACTGGTCGCGCGGAGTACCAAGTTGAAATTCACACTCGATTCGCCAAACGCGGTGAATCGAACCACTGGCTGAAAATCTCGTACGGCGCCAGTCACGGTGGTTTGGATGTCCTGAGCGACCTCAATGCTGATGCGCTCAATGCGCTCAAGATCACTGCTGTAGGCCACCGCGATCGGCACCGGAACGAGAATTTCTGACTGCGGTAACGAATAATTCGTTACGATCGCCGAGCTCAGTTTCGCATTCGGTACAATGACCAGATTCCCTGCCAATGTGCGGACGGTGGTATAGCGCCAGGTCAGATCCGTGACGATACCTTCGTCGCTGTTGTCGAGGCGCACGTAGTCGCCAATATTTATTTTTTTCGAGGCGACCAATTGCAAACCAGCAAACAAATTGCTTAGCGTATCCTGCAACGCCAACGCGACCGCTAGGCCGCCGACACCCAAGGCGGTCAAAATCGGCGTAATCTGCACGCCCACGGAATCAAGAATGACCAAGAAACCAAGAATGTAGATCACTACTGCCGCGAGATTGGTAATAATGGAGGACGCCACCGCACCGCCGGAACGCTTGGCGTTGTACGCCAACAATCCGCCAACCACGCGTGCGGTCGCCACGGTAAGCGAGAACATCAGCGCAACGATCAGCGCCTTTGACACTGTCGCCTGCCATTCCGGACGCAGCGCCAAACATTGCGCGGACATAAAGAGCCCCAGCAACACACACCAGAAGAACGGCAACCCTTTGACGCCAGCGATAATAATGTTGTCGTAGGCCCACTTCGATGATTCGCTCCATGCCCGCAAGCGGGCCATGGCTACGCGCTCGACCACCAAACCAACGATGACGCCCCCGCTCAGCCACAGAGCCGGAGGGCCCCAAGTAGAGAACAGATCGATGAGATTTTGACTGATAAATTCGGGCATAAGAGTTGGCATAAGAGTTGGCTCGCTGGGCGCCGCGAGCTTGTTAGCGTTTAAGCTCCCGCAAGTTCAGGGCGCCGAAGCCTTTAGTGGCCATGAATTTGCGTCTGCTGATCTTGACACCTAGGGGATGCCTTCTAGTGTTCGCGGCCTTTCGTAAATGCCCGGCTTCTTTGCCGGGTCAAGTTTCTGTCACCTGTCACTTCAGAGGTCATCATGGCTGTTCCAAAACGTCGCGTTTGCCCAAGCCGTAAGGGCATGCGTAAGTCTCACCAAGCCTTGACCGTTCCAGGCATCAGCCTCGACAGCAAAACCAAGAGCCTGCACCGCCCGCACCACGTCGATCTGCGCACGGGCATGTACGGCGGCCGCCAAGTGTTGTTCAAAAATGATGAACAAGGTTCCGGCGACGCCGACAAGGCCTGATCCGAATGCGTTTGGCCCTGGATGCCATGGGCGGAGACGATGCCCCACGCGCGATGGTGCGCGGAGGCATTGATTACGCTCGTGCATTTCCTGATCACACCGTGGTTCTGGTTGGCCGTGAGGCCGACATCGCAGCAAGTCTCAAAGCTGAGAACTGCACGCTGACCAATATCGTGATCGAACATGCGTCCGATGTCATCGGCATGGGCGAAAAAATTCAGGCACTGAAAGACAAGCCGAACGATTCGATGAATCGTTCGGCTCAGCTCGTTAAGCAAGGTAAAGCCGACGCCATGGTCTTGTGCGGCAACACCGGCTGTAGCGTGGCGGCTGCACAATTGCATTTGCGTCGTATTCCCGGCGTCAAACGCGCCGGAATTTTGACGCCGCTGCCCAAGCCCAGCGGCAGCACCTGGATTTGCGATTCGGGCGCCAACAGCGTTGGAAAACCTGAGCATCTCGCCCAATTTGCGGTGATGTCGGCGGCTTTTCTCACCAAAGTTTATGGCGTGACCAATCCCAAAGTTGGGGTGCTCTCCAATGGCGAAGAAGATGGAAAAGGCACGGAACTGACCAGCGAAACGTTGGAGCTACTGCGCAAGACCAATGTCAATTTAATTGGTTACGTTGAAGGCCACGACATTTTTTCAGCCGATGTCGACGTCGTCGTGTGCGACGGATTCACCGGCAATATCGT
>JANMYZ010000262.1:0-16671 GCA_031382605.1 Planctomycetota bacterium
AAAAACTCCGTTGCACTTGTCTGGCCAGGTTTCCGTCCATCTCTTTCAAACCGTTCGAGCAGAGCTGTCGCTGGCGGTTGGTGGGCGGGCCGTCGGCAGAATGGGAGAACGAAGCGTGATACTGAAAACATTTAGTGCGGCTGATGATGACGAAGGTGGCCACAATCGCCCTGGAATATCAGTCGAAACGGTCGGCGGAGAACTCGACGCCATGATGGTCGATGTACGGGACGCGGCAGGGAAGCTGATGACCAACAATGGCAGTAATAATTTAGGTGATAACGGTCGTGCTCGCATGCTGTGGTACTTCGCGGGACTTGATAATGGCCCGTACACAGTGGTAGTTACCGCACGCGAACCACTGGGAAGCTTGCGGGTTCCGTTTACTTTAAATGCCACGACACCGTAACGAAACGGGGTCAGCAAAGAGCTAGTGAGAATTCGCAGAGCCCTTGGACTAGACCCGCAGACTAGCGGCCCATGCTGTCAACCGTCCACGAGCGAGCTGATGACCACACTCTTTATTCACAACACCCTTACTCGTACCAAGCAACCGCTGGAACCCTTAGTTCCAGGGCAAATTGGCATGTATGTCTGCGGGCCGACCGTTTACGACGACTGTCATATCGGTCATCTGATGGGACCGATTTTGTTCGACGCGGTGGCACGCTGGTTGGCTGCTCGCGGCTATCAGGTACGCTTCGTAAACAACATCACCGATATTGATGACAAGATTATCAATCGCAGCCTAGCCACAGGCGAGCCGTGGGAGTCGATAACTCAGCGGTATACCGCACAATATTTGGGGTATCTGAAGCGCTTGCATGTGGTGACGGTGACGGATCACCCGCGCTGTAGCGATTATATTCCATCGATGATTAGCTATATTGAAGACCTGATTACGAAGCAACGCGCCTACATTGCTGTTGATGGCGTCTATTTCGATGTGCAGCGCCAGCCGAGTTACGGCAAACTGTCGGGGCGTAAGCTTGACGACATGAAAGCGGGAGCACGCATTGAACGCGATTCGGCTCTGCATCATCCCGGTGATTTTGCGCTGTGGAAACAGGCCAAGCCGAATGAGCCGTCATGGGAAAGTCCTTGGGGCCGAGGACGCCCAGGTTGGCATATCGAATGCAGCGTCATGAGTCATGACACCCTGGGTGCGACTTTCGACATTCACGGCGGCGGCGACGATCTGAAATTTCCGCATCACGAAAATGAAATCGCCCAGGGGGAAGCACATGGCGGCGGCTATGCTCGTTGCTGGATGCACAATGGTTTGATTCAGTACGACGGAGTAAAAATTGGTAAATCAGATCCGCGCATGAAAGACCCAACTTTTGCGCGGCAGTTCCGTGCTGATCATTTGCTCGATACCTACGGCCCAGCGACCGTACGTTTTTTGCTGATGCAGGGTCATTATCGTCGGCCCAATGATTTTGCACCGAGCGCCCTGAGCGCTGCGCGAACGGGTCTCGGCAAGCTGCATCGCCAGCTTGGCGGTCTGCTTGATGAGCCGAACATCGCCGAGCTGGCAGAAATTTTGAGCCGGCCATGCTCGTCGACTGTGGCTCGCCTGCGGAGCGAAGTGGTCGCAGCGATGGATGATGATTTCAATACCGGAGCGGCAATTGCCGCATTGTTTGGTTTGTTAGCCGAAGCCAAACGTGCAGACGCCGGTGTCGCTTCCGAGGTATTGCGCTTCGTGCGAGACCTTGGCCGCATCATTGGTTTATTTCAGCCCGGAGACGGCGCCGATACGGCTGAATCAAAAGCCCAAACGGAGCAGGCTGGCGAGCAATATCTTGGGCAAATCATGGCCCTGGTATTGGCCCTACGACAAGACGTCCGCGCACGCCGTGATTTTGTCACCGCAGATAAAATTCGCGACACGCTTGCGGTTGCCGGTATCGCGGTCAAGGACGCCAAAGATGGAGCGACGTGGTCGGTAGCGCCAACTGGCGGCTCAGACCCACTCAATGCGGCCATGCAAGTCGTGATGGATTTGCGCTCCACGGCGCGCGGCGCAAAAGATTTTGCTACCGCAGATCGCATTCGTCATGCTTTGTCGGCAGCGGGAATCGCCGTCGCAGATGGGCCCGATGGCGCTACGTGGAACGTGCAATCTCGGTGAACCTAAAAACCGCGATGGATAGAACCCAGCCCGGCGTAGCCGGAACCAAAGCGAAAGCGAAAGCAAAGAATGGAGAAGTGCTCACCCCAGAGGGCACAGAGAGGACACAGAGGAAGACCGTATGATTTTCCTCTGTGTCCTCTGTAGTACTACGCGTCGAAATCTCCTTTTCACACGAAGATTTTCGGCGCGTAGTGCGGGGGTTCGGGGCGAAGCCCTGAAACAACAGCATCCCAGCCTGGCTGAGCCGATCATGAACCTTTGGTTCCGGCTCTGCCGGGCTGGGGTTTAGCTCTTTGGTTTAGCTTCTCTTGCTTCCTTCTTTTTTGTCGGTGTCGCAACTTCTCCGGATGGCACGGAGAAATTGAACCTTAGTAGTACAAAGCACCAGAGAATGAGAGCAGAGAAAGGGGGGGTGCGTTGAGTGTTTGGGAGCGTGGTAAACAAAAGACCCTCGGAGATTTTCCGAGGGTCTTTTGATTTACGCCAACGGTGAGTCGGCGATCATCCACGATCAGCGGCTTATTATTTATCGTTAAAGAGCTTGTCCGCGACGGTCATCGTGTCGTCGCGGAGTTCGCTCAGCTCGAAGGCCGCGAACATGATGGCGAGAGAAAAGGCGATGGTGGTGATGAACACTAACCAACTCGCTGTCTTGTCATTTTCCATGGAATCGCTTTCGTCGTTTGGTGTCGTGATGTGCGAGATTACAGGCGGTTACTGGCCAAATCGCCCTGTTGGATCTGGAGCTTGGTCTCGTTCCAGGAATCGGAGATCACGCGGCAAGCAACCATGTCACCAAGAAGCTTTTCGGCGCGCACTTTGACGATGTAAGAATTTCCACGGTAGATGATGAATTCGACGCCTTCTTCAACTTTGTCGCCCTTGCCGATGGTCAACATGACCAAGTCTTGTTGGCCTTGGGGGTTCGGACGCACAGCAGCGACGACACCATTGAGGAAGCTTGCGCCGCCATGTTCATCGCCAATTTCAGAATAAATCTTGGGGTAACGATCTTTCAGGATGCCGAGTTGAGCAGTTTGCTGATTTAAAGTCTTGGTAAGTTTGGTCAGCAATTCTTCGCGTTGGCTCAATCCGTTGCTGGCGTTGTTGTAGTCGTCTTCGACTTCAGCAAGTTTGACGTTCAGCTGGAACGCAACGGCCCGAGCAACTTGCGCAATGTGAGTTTTTTCGTTGTTCGAATCACGGGTATTCTTAAGGCTCTCGGTGAGCGTCGTATTGCCTTCGCGTAACGACTTGATTTCTTCGTCATTTTTGCTGATCGTTAGACTGAGCGCTTGGGCTGCTTTGTCTTTTTCTGCTAGCTCAAGCGCTTGCTTCTTGCTCGCGATTTGCAGGTCAGTGATCTGTGCGGACAAGGTCGTAGCGAGACCCTGAGAGACGATCTTGGCGTAAGATTCCTCAGCGATCTTTTGGCCAGCAGCCTTGACTTCATCAGCCAAGAACTTGGTTTCCTCGTTCCAGCGGCGCTTCCAGTTTTCACGGGTCGCGTACAGAGTCATCTGGACGAACGTGAAGGCCAGCGCCAGCGCTAGATTCAGGACGATAAAAAATTTAACCGTGGTGCTCATAATCGCGATGCTCCCAGAAGGGTGTCGTGCCGTACAGTGATTTTATTGAACCGGGTCAGCTGCTTTTTCAGCAGCATTTTCGGTGGCAGGAACGATTGTGCCGGCGCCTTGAGCGCGGACATCAAGGCGTTGCTGTAGCTGATACTTGTAAAGTAGTTCCGAAGTGACGGTGGTCGAGTGACCAACCGCTTCCGCTGCTGCGGTTCGTACCGCGAGTTGGGCTGCGGCATCGGCGTTTTCAAACTGTAACGCTTTGAGAATAATTTCTACCGAGGCGTCAGCATTTGGATTCATCTGACCGATAGCGTAGAGGAACGCCGCGCGCACCGCAGGCGTGAGCGTCGCATCTTGCGTACCGTAGACGTCGGTGACCTTATTGATCATCGCCTTGACGGCATCGCCACCGGTACCGGTGGCAGCAAGACCGAGAGCTTTAGCAGCTTCGATACGCAGGCCATCGGCTCGGGCATCAAGAGTAGCAGCTAAAGCAGAAGCGGCCTTTGTGAGGTCGAATTGCGTACGAGCTGGGTCAGCATGCTGGAGGGCGATGGCAGCGCGAAGAGAAATATCTTCAGCGTCTTCGCGATTTGCATTGGGGAGTTGCGCGTCTTTGAGCGCGGTTTCGATCATGCCAGCCATTTCAATCGAGTTGAATGGCTTCCGGATGAATCCCTTGACGTTTTCCATGCCGGCAAACTCGGCCTGAATTTTAGCAGCCAGTTCAGGGCTGTCAGGCAGCGAGACGAAGATAGGGGTATTCTCTGAGCGCCAATCCTTGGCGAGCTTTTTCACCAACGTGTCAGCACGCTGTTCGTCGACGACGATGATGCCGCCTTTTTCGTCTCGTACGGTGGGGATTAAGTCACCAGAAATGATGATAGCGTCTTTAATCGGCGATTCTTCGAGTCGCTGTACGGCTTCGAAGCCATCGGGCACAGCAAACACGCGGAAGCCTTTGCTCTGCAATTGTTCGCGAGCAACGTTGCGCTGGCGATAATCCTGATCGACGACCAACACCACGCGATTGCCCCATTCGCCGACAGCGTCAGCAAGGATGGAGGTAACTTTTTCGGCGTTGAAGAATTTGAGCGCAGGATCGAGGTGAGCGAGGGTGATGGCAGCTTGATAGCGAACCATTTTATCACTGTGGTCGAGCGCCATGACCAGTACGGTTCCAGGCTTGTCGTCTTTACCTTGAGGGAGATTCACCTCAGGATGAGCGATGCTGCGATCTTGCAGCAAGCGCATGAGATAAGTGGCAACATCGTAACGTTCGGAAACGATCGATTGTTGGACCGCGCGGTAAAGATGTTCGGCGCCGAACATCTTTACTCGGAGGTTCATCTGACTGAGGGCCGTCACGCGTTCGGCGATGGCGTCCTGGGATTCGTCAGGATTGGACACCGGGGTGGTGCGTTCCTTTGATAAACGGACGCGGCGCTGAATTTCGCTATCTTGTGCAGCGTAAATGGCGGCCAACAAAGGTTGGTATGCGGCGAAGCCAGTGTAATTTTTGAGCCCGGCGAACACCAAATGTTCAGCCATGAGTTCATTCCACGCGTAGCGCGGCGCATGGACGTAGGTCAGCTTGGCTTCTGCTGTCCCATCACGTTCAACCCAACGCCACATCAAACTTTCGTTTGAGATCATTTCGTCGCGTACCAGATCGCCGCCGCGGAAGTAGCGAATGGCCTCGATGAAAAATAACTTATCAGCGGTCGTAACGTCATGAATACCGTTACGCTTGGCGATCGCAGCGATGGTATTGGTAACGACGGCACGAACCGTGTCGGTCGTGGTCGTTGCATCGAGCAGCTGCTTGAGCTTGGAAAGCGGACGCGCGTCGCCGATATCAGCGAGCACCGTCGCGACACTTGCGACGAGGCGTTCGTCAGTGGCATTGAGCGCTTCCGTAAGCGGAACGACTGAACGGTAACCCATGCGCGTCAAGACGATGCGGCAATAAACCCGCATATTATCTTGGCGATTGTCGTTCATTCGTGCGACTAAGGTGGGGACGGCAATAGGGCCGACGGCGACGAGTTCGTTGGTTGCTACCAAACGTTCTTCTTCGCTTTTTTCCAGCTTGTCGATCAGGAGATTCAAGTATTTTGGATCGCGACGAAGTTCTTTTTGATAGATGCGCGCCTGACGAAGCAGATCCTTGAGGACCTCACGTAATTCGTCGTGCTCTTGCATGGCAATGACCAGACGGTCTCCAGCTGCGAGATAGAACTCGTAGCAGAGCTTGCTGTCAGGGTTTTGCAGGAGAACGTCATGAAAGCGTTTGGCTGCGTTGCCAAAGCGACCGGCTTGGTATTCCTTGACGCCTTCGCCAAGAAGTTCCCTGGCTTGGTCACCATTGGAAAAGCGAGGGTCTGGAGTGAACTCTTTTTCCGCGCCTATCGCGCCTGGGATCAGGGCGGCGGAAAGCAACACGGTGACCAGCATCTTGGACATCAGAACCTCCTGCCAGGGCGCTCGACGGTAGTAGTCACCGCGTTGGAGCAAAATCGGCGTCTACAGCGAATTCCGCCGAGTAACCTTCAATGGACGCGCATCTTTCAGACGGTGTCTGAAATCAGCAACGGGACAGCACACTGGGTAGGGGGTGGTGTATGACGAACCATTATGGGGTGCGGCGTTGGTCGATCAGCTGTCTCAGAAAAATGCAATAAATGCGGTTATTTTGCGGGTTTAATGCACGTGGCGGTGTGGCACTATCGTGGTTCTGTCGTGGTTCTGTCGTGGTGTTGTCGTGGTGTTGTCGTGGCACGATCATTTGCGTAATCGTTCCCGTTGCGCGTTCTGAGAATGTCCCAGGATTCTCCCTCATCATGCCAAGGTTAACCATTCGTGCTTATGCTAAGCTGAATCTTGTACTCGAAATTTTAGGGCGGCGGGCAGATGGCTTTCATCGTCTGGAAACCGTTTTTCAGACGATAGGATTGCACGATGTGATTGATCTGACTCACGAATCGAACGGTGTCGGGATCAGTTTATTTTGTGATGATCAGAGTATTCCGTGCGATTCATCGAATTTGGCGTGGCGTGCGGCCGCGGCATTTATTGGTCATCGAGAGAGCGACGCGGGCCATCTGAGCATTCGCTTGCAGAAGGGTATTCCGCATGGTGCTGGTTTGGGCGGTGGTTCGAGTGACGCCGCCGCTGTTTTGTGCGGGTTAAATAGATTGCTACCAAACTGGCATAATGTGGAGGATGTTCACCGACTGGCGTGTGCCTTGGGGTCGGATGTGCCATTTTTTTTGGTGGGAGGAACGGCAGTGGGAGAAGAACGCGGCGAGGTCCTAACGCCGTTGGCGGATGTGTTACCGCTTCGGGTTACGGTGCTGATGCCACCTGGGCGATTGCCGACTCCTGCGGTTTTTACCGCGCTTACTGAGGCAGAGCGTGGGCCGCGGCAGGGCCGTGGAGCTGCGTGGTGGAGCGCTCGGCTGAGCGAAGGAGCTTGGCCGTCATCGTTGTTATCGAATCGTCTTACCGATCCCGCTGTGCGATTATGTCCGGCAGTGGGAGAATTATTGGCGCATCTTCACCGTTTGGGACTGCCATACCTGATGTCGGGATCAGGCGCCGCTTGTTTTGTGTTGGGACATATCGATCCACCGGCCGGAGTAACGGCGTGGCATACGACGTTTGTCACTCGCGAGCAGGCCCGATCGTTGTCATAGCGCGTACCGATGCGTGATCGTTAGCCGTCAGGATCTTCTCGATGATCATCCAAGCATCAGCCCCATGGTCGTGATTGACCATGGGGCTGAGGGGAAGCGTTCACAACGAACAAAACGTTAGTTGGTGCACAGTAAGGTGAGCGGCGATGGAAGCGTTGGGCCGACATTGATGAGATCGAGAATGCCGGTGATATTTTTTCCGCCGATAGCGGTGATGCGTCCCGCTATGCGGCGGTCATTCTTGGTTGTGGTGCCATCCGCTGGCTCGCCAGCAAGTAAGTACGGGGCGTTGGTCGGACGGTCGGTCTGGGTCCATACCTGCGAGGTATGTCCACGCTGGCTCAAGATTAATGCGGCCACGCTGGCCAAAGCGAGATCGCCTTGGGTGGCTGGAACCACCCAAAAATTGGGGGTTTCGGTGCGATAGCGGCGAAGCAATTGGGCTGCACGTTGGTTGACTAACTCGCGAAGTTGAGCGTCTTCGGGTAAGGGCCGTTCGACCTGTGCGAGTTCGTCGAGGCCGATCAAAGTCGGAGCGAGAGCGGTAAGCACTTCATCTTCTGGTCGCACAGACCAGCAGGCACGCTGGAGGAGTTCTTTGACATGCAGGGCATGTCGACGTTCGAGATTCTCCATCAATTCATCTTGTATTTTGGCTTCCAAGACGCCGCGCGGCTTTGGCAGCTGCTTGGCTTTGTGGAGTCCCGCAATGATGCGCTTATGAGTATGGTCAGCTGGCCAACGTGGCAGGCCATCGATGATCAGTGCGCTGATCGGGGTTCCGAGTTTCACTAAATCGGAGGCACGCTTGAGCTCTTCCACCTGATGCTGGTTGTACGCGCGGTAACCGTTCGGTTTGCGCTTCGGGCTTGGCCAGCCGTAACGCAGTTCCCAAATGCGCAGAACGCTGGGGCTTAAACCGCAGGCTTTGCTGGCTTCGTTGATGTTCATTGAGGTGGAGGCAGTCATGGTGTTTTCCTGTTCAGTGCGATGCGGCTGATCACGTGTCGTTATCAGCTGCTAGGCGCACACCCCGCGTTGGTCGTTGTGAGGTGCTTGTCTAGCCTATTAAGAGAATGATAACCTCAAGTCCTGGTTCCTGTCAAAGGTCTGTTGTACGTCATGTGGGGAATAGAACATGCGTTCACTAGCGATGTCTCTTTTATGCGACATATACGATCGTTGACATGACTTCGGAATGCTCAGTGCTAGTGTCGATGAAAACCGACGAAAGATTGATTTTCTCAAGCAGCATTTAAGGAGCAAACCATGGGCGACCAAACGACGACTCACATGACTGATCAACTGCTGATCCAACTCGCGGCCGAGGCTGCGCGCCTAGCCGGGCTGGGATTCATGGCCTGTACGGCAGGGAATGTCAGCGTCTTGTTGGAGCGCGAACCCTTGGTGGTCGCCATGAGTCCATCAGGAATGGACAAAGGGCAGCTAAAGCCCAGCGATTTCATCACTATTGCCAGCAATGCGAAACCGTTTTTGCCAGACATGCGCAAGCCATCTGATGAGGCATTGTTGCATGTGCGGATTTATCAGGCCACCGGCTGTCAGGCGGTTTGTCATGGTCACCCGCCGCACGTCACTGCGTTGAGTTTGGGTGGTGAACACGAACTCGTCTGTCGTGGCATTGAAATGCAAAAAGCATTTGCCGGGACCGTGACTCATGCCGATGAACGGAGGATTCCGATCGTTGAAAATAGTCAGGACATGGAAGAGCTCGCTGCTTCCGTGCTTGCCGCACGTCAGTTACCCGTACCGGCAGTGATCGTGCGCGGTCATGGAGTCTATGCCTGGGGCGGTAGCATTCGTGAAGCGAGTCGTCATTTGGAAACCGTAGAATGGTTGTCGCGTATTTTGTGGTTATGCCGCGTCGGCGGCATTGCCGTGCCGAGAGCGTAAATCCTAAGTAACCGAATTTCATCGGCGCGGCGGCAGCGCGAGCGTCTCGCCGTCGCCGCCTTGCGCTGGGATTGGGCGCACTAGCGTCTGACTCCCGGAGGTTCTGCCATGGCCGATCGTCTTCTTTGTGCTGCTGCTGCTTCGTCACTGGCGGCAGTGGCGGAATCTTATTGTCCGAAAGTCATGGTCGGCTTCGATGGTTTCATCGACAACATCATTGACGTCGTTGCTAAACGGACGGATGCGACGACCTATTCGCCAATGGCGACGATTTCAGAGCTTGGATCGCGCGTCAGCGCCGCCGCCGGAAACAGCGCCAATTTTGAAATGGTGGTCAAGCAGAGCAAGATCGGTGGCAATGGTCCGATCATGGCGAATGCGTTGTGCAGTTATCGTTATGCAGTGACCGCGATTGGCATTTTGGGTGAGAGTGCGATTGATCCGGTATTTAAGCCGTTGGCAGATCGTGCGGCGAAAACAATTTCTTTGGGTGGCGCTGCGACCACGGACGCTTTGGAATTTAGCGACGGTAAAATCATGCTCGGCAAATTACTGCCATTAGAGCGCGTTACCTTTACCACTTTGGTTGAAAAACTCGGACTGGATGGATTGAAATCACTGATCCGTCAGGCGGATGCAATCGCGATGGTCAACTGGACCATGACCATGGGCATGACCGACATTTGGCGTCGTCTTGCGGCAGAGGTGCTGCCTGGTCTGCGCAAGGATCGCCCGCTGATTTTTGTCGATCTCGCTGATCCTGCCAAGCGCACCCAGGCTGATTTGCGTGCGGCGTTCGCGGCATTGCAAGAGTTGCAACGGCATGCGGACGTATTGCTGGGAATGAATGGCGCCGAACTGAAACAGGTCCTTGGCGCATTGTCGATCGATGTACCCGTGGCCGAGCCAGAATGGGAAGCCTCGCGTCGTGGTTGCGAATTGGTGCAGCAACGATTAGGCATTTCATGGGCGATGTGCCATCTGGTGAAATCGGCATCGTGCGCCTGGGGTGAGGCCCCAGGCCGCAAAGCCGGCAGCGCTGGCGTCGAGTGTTTTTTCAATGCAAGTCCGAAAATTACCACTGGCGCTGGTGATCATTTTAATGCGGGTTTTGTCGCGGCCGTGCTGGCTGGCATCGCGCCGACCTCGGCGTTGCTCATTGGTGGTGCCACCAGCGGCTACTACGTCCGCACGGCCATTTCTCCGAGCCGAGAACAGACATTTGGCTTCTTGCGTGAGCACGCGGGCTGAAATTTACCGTGCGGTCTGGTGGATGACGAGCGTCAAGCGGTTGGTCCTGACCCTCGAAGTTGGGATCTTGAGTCGAGCACGGCTCCCTTTACACCTTCGGGCCGCCAACAGCTCATCAACCTTATGATGTCTCGGTGGTGTTTCGCGCTCTTTTTTTTGCGTCTTTAGCCTTCTCTCTGGTGCTGTTTTATTAACACATTCGCATGGACATCAATGTTTGATCGCAGCAAAGAAATAAACGACGTGGCCCGGTCTGCGCAAACCATTGATCAGGCATGGCAGACCATGCTTGAACGCATGCGTTCACCAGAAAACGAACAGGGTGTTCGGCTGTGGTTAGCATCGCCAAAGGTGCGTCCGGTTGGGGTTGAAGACGGCATTTTTACCATCGAGTGCCCGACGGCACTTTTCCAACATACCATTCGTGATCGCTATGCGGCGGCGCTGACGGTAGTGGCCTCAGAAGTTCTTGGTCTGCCGGTGATCGAAGTCCGCTGCCGGGTCTCGGGAGTTGCCCTTCGTGAGCATGAAGCGCGCGTGCAGGGCGGTCGTGCTGCGGATCGTGAGGCGAGTGCAAAAGCAGCTGACCGGGCGACTGACAAATCGGAGCTGCGCGGAGGACGTTGGGGACACGGCTTTAAGCAGTTGACGGATTTCGTGGTCGGTCACACCAATCGCCTCGCATACGACGCGATAACTCGTATTCTTGAGGATCCTTCGAATCCAGTAAATCCGTTGTTTATTCACGGGCCGTCTGGTCTTGGAAAAACCCATCTGGAACAGGGCCTCGCCCTGGCGTTTCATGAGCGGTACCCCAAGAGCAAAGTGCAATACATTCGCTGCGAACAGTTTACCAATGACTACATTTCAGCGTGCGAACAAGGATCGGTCGGCATCCAGGCTTTTCGCGTTCGCATGCGTCATCCGGATTTACTGCTGATTGATGACATCCATTTTCTCTCTCGTGGTCAGATGATCAAAACGAAAGAGGAGCTCTTTTCGACCTTCAATCAGCTCAACGAGCAGGGCAAAAAGGTCGTGATTACCTCGGATGCTCCGCCGGCCGACATCAAATACCTGGAAGAGCGGTTTATTCAGCGGTTTAGTGGTGGTTTGGTGATCGCGTTAGAAAAACCGGACCCCAAACTTCGGCGCGAAGTGGTTGGCGCAAAGGCCAAGGCACAGGGGATTACGCTGGCGGATGAAGTGATGACCTACGTGGTCGATCACATCACCGATAACATCCGTGAAATTGAAGGCGCGGTGAATAAATTGGTTGCGTATTCACAGAGCTTTCAGCGTAAAATCGATCTTGCCCTGGCTCGTCAGGCACTCGGCGATGTCATTGACCGCAGTTCTGGTGAACCGCGTGCCAAAATGATCATGCGTGAAGTGGCTGACTATTTTGAATTGACCGTCGATGACCTGGTTGGGCGTAACCGATCTGGCCCACGGGCCACCGCCCGACATGTGGCGATGTACGTGATGAAATCCGCAAGTGCAGACACCTACGCGGCGATTGGCAATGCTTTTGGGGTGAAAAGCCACAGCAGCGTGGCCTACGGTTGCGAGCAAGTTGCCAAGTATCGTGCGCAGGACTCCGCCTTGGATGGCTTCCTGATCGATCTTCAAATGCGGGTTAAACGAGTCTAACCGCCAAGCGATGGTCGTGAGCGAGAGGGCGTCGGCGCAGACGGCGATCAGAGGCTTGTGGTGTTCTCCCGGCCGTTCTATAAGAGGGCATGATCCGTCGATGTCCGTCGGATATCTCTAAGGTCTGAAGAACGCCGTCGACCGTAGATAGAACCACATATTTGTCCCATATGCTAAGTCATATGGGACGAGTGCCATGCCCAAGGGGGATTCTGTGCGCCTTTCCCGTTGCCTCGCTTTGATCGCTGCCGCTTCCATTCCCATGACGACGGCTTTTTCGGCCTCGTACTCGGAGGTACGCGAACATATCCATCCTGGCGAAGTGAAGCTCCAAGAAGTTCAACTGGAGGACATTCTTAAAGCACCTGAAGCCTATCAGAACATGCGCGTGCGTTTTCGCTGCATTTTTGTTGAGAGCGCGGCGCTGTTTGATCGCGAGCATACGTACTTTGTCCCGAACAATTACGCGAACTTAATTATTTATGATGATCATGCCGATCTATCTGATCCAAACGTTCGTGCCAATCCCTTGACCAAGGTTTTCATTGCCAAGGACCGCATTGATGCGTCGGTCGTGGTAACGCTGAAGAAGTTTCAACTTCTTGAACTTATTGGCGAAGTGAAATGGGCTCAGGGCAGCGAACCCTTGATCAACATCCATCATATTATTCCCAGTAACAAGACGGAGAAGCTGAGCGACACGGTCATTTACCATGTCCAACAAGCAAACCAATTGAGTACGGACAATCCGCCGTCTTACGCTTTAGCTGATGACTATTATTTGGCTGCATTAAACGAATCGATCCCAGATCATAACCGTGCGGTGATCGCTCTTCAGCGAGCGCGCAATTTGATGAATGGGGCACAATTTGAGCCTTGCGCGTTGACTTTGCGCCGGGCGTTGGCGCTCACCGAAAAGTATGTAAATTTGGTCGATCAGCGGACTTTGGCATCCATGCACTACCTATTGGCAAAAGCCGTAGCTGAGATTGGCGATCAGGCTGGTACGGTTGAACGTCGGACGGCGCTCTTTGAAGAAGCCATTGGTCACGCGCGCCTGGCGGTACAGCTAGATCCAGAACAGGGCGACGCGTACGCGGTGCTTGGCATTACCTTGGCTGGTCAGGGACGCTATGCGGAAGCGCGTCGTGAATGTGAAAAGGCCGTTCGTTTACGGCCCAGCAACGCCGAAGTCCGTTGGTACCTGGGCCGCATCCTGGACCAAGAGGGCAGTTACGAAGAAGCCATCGAAGCACTACGCAAAGCCATTGATTTGACGCCGAAGGATCACCGTATTCATAAAGCGATTGGTGCAGTTTATTTGCATCGCGGTCAAAAGGGTGGGGCGAAGGCGGGCGATGATTTTGTCACGGCTCTCCTCGAATACGATATCGCTATTCGACTCAATCCTGCGGACCCAGAGGCCCATCACGGCAGCGGTCTTGTGCTCGAAGCGGCAGCGGTGGCGGGCGCAGAAGTTCGCATGGGGACCTCGCGCCAAGTGGCGACCGTTGCGATGGCAATGGAGCGGTACAAGAACGCCGTGGTTGCAGATGCGAAATATCTGCCGGTTCGTCGCACCCTGGCGAATCGTTACCGTGCTGAGAATCATCCCGATGAGGCCATCGTTCACATGCGTGCGATCACGGAGATCGAGCCTGAACGCCTAGAGAACTTCTTTGAATTGGGTCGTTACCTGTGGTCGCTCGACCGCAAGTTCGACGCTCTTGCTGCCTACGAACAAGCTGTTGTCCGGCATCCTAAAAATGTGGAAGCTCTGGCTGCTGCGCTTCATGTAGCTGTCGAAGCACCCTCTACCGAGAAGGGAATGACTTGGGCCGTTCAGTTGCTGCAGCTGGATCCGAAGCATGGTATGGGAACGTTGGATCAAGCGCGCCTCAAGCTGGCCATGGGTCAAGCGAAAGAAGCGTTGAAATTGGCGCGTACCGCAGAAGGACTTTTGACTGCGGACGAGGCCAAAGATCAGGCCAAGTTGGTGCAGCAACAGGCGGAAGCGGCTCTGGCTGCTCCCAAGTAAGCGTTATTTATTGGGAGATCTGTTTCATCAACCGCTGGCCTCAGGCCAGCGGTTGATGTCTATTGGTGGGGTGCAAACTACTTGTCCGCCGACTTTTACGTGATGCGATGCGCTTCCCTATTGAGGGCGGTAAAAAAATGCTCGTAGAACTTGTCGTACAAAATCTCGTGATCGTCAGGCTGGCGCATCTGAAGCCCGGTCGTGGATTAACGGTCATTAGTGGTGAAACCGGTGCGGGAAAATCATTATTGCTCGATGCATTATTGATCTTACTCGGTGGGCGAGCGGGTGCCAAAGTCGTAGGCCCGCATGGCCCAGAAGCCACGGTCACCGGTGTTTTCCAGTCATCTCTCTTGATAAATGAAGCCGTTGAATGCGCGACTGGTGTCCCTGCAGCGGATGGTTCGTATATCTTGCGCCGACGATTGTCGGCATCTGGTCGTAGCCAATCATGGATCAATGATGTGCCGGTAACCGTCGCCGCTTTGCAGCAAGTGGCGAGCTTACTAGTTGAGATCCGCGCACAGCACGAGCCGCAACAATTGGCAGCAGTAACTAAACAATTAGAGTTGCTCGATGCCTATGCTGGTATCACCAATCTTGCGCAAAAATATCAAAAAATTCATATGCGTTGTCTTACGCTTCAACGTGAATTAGTCGATATCGAACACGGCGAACGAGACAGCTTACGGGAGCTGGAATTTCTTTCATTTCAAAGTCGTGAGATCGCCGCGCTGTCACCCAGAGCGGGCGAAGTAGAAGAAATCGAGCAACGCATTCAACTGCTCGCGGGCGCAGAGACTTGGCGTAGTCGTGCGGGAGAGCTTATTGACGCCGTCAGCGACGGCGATCGTGCGGTTATTCGTGTGGTGGGCGGTTTGTCCCGCCGTTTGGCGGAAGCGCCGGATGAACGTTTGCGCGAGGCAGCCATCGCGTGCAGTCAAGCTTGTGATGCGTTGCGTATGGCTGAAGGACATTGTCGCGAGGTGATCGAGCAGGTGCAGAGTAACCCAGTGGAACTGCGGCGACTCGAAGAGCGGCAAAATGCATGGTATGATGTGATGCGCAAACACGGTGATACCGAAGCGGAAGTGTTGGCTGCATGGAGCACGATCGATGAGCGAATCGCTATTATCCAGGGCTTGGGGGCGCGTCGCGATGCGTTGCGTGTAGAATGGGAATGCTCTCAGCAGCGTCGAATGGAGACGGGCTCCGCGTTGGCGACTGCCCGCACTGAAGCGTTTGAGAAAATGGCATCCATGATCACCCGTGAATTAGCCGATCTGGGTATGCCGAAAGCGAAAATCACCTTGCTCACGCGAGCGCTCGAAGTTCCAGGACCTAACGGCAGCGCGCATCAGGAAATCATGGTGGCCACCAATCCGGGATTGCCGCCAGATCGACTGGGAGCAGTGATGTCGGGCGGTGAAGCGTCACGTCTGTCACTGGCCTTCGCTATCGTTTTGGCCGATCAGGATCAAACGCCGGTTTTAGTATTCGATGAAGTCGATAGTGGAGTTGGCGGTCGGCTCGGCAGTATTATTGGCAATAAACTCGCGATTCTTGGCCGTGATCGTTCGGTATTAGTGATCACCCATACGCCCCAGGTCGCCGCCGCCGCCAATCGTCATTACACCGTGCAAAAACATCAACGTGACGACGGCACGGACGTGGATGTCCGCGAAATCACAGGAAATGAACGAGCCAAAGAAATCGCTGACATGCTTGGCGGCGGCAAAGCGGCCCAGGGTCAAGCAAAAGCATTATTGGAGAATCGCGCGTGAACGGCAGCAGTTATCAGGTCGCACGCTTAGGTAGCACGGTTTTCGTTCGCTCAGTTGGGTTGGCCAATATGAAGAACGCACCGATGCTCGATTCGTTTTTGCGTGAAGTTATTCGGCATGGCGCTCTTTTAGTGTGCGTCGATCTGTCCAGTTGCTCCGGCATGGACAGTACGTTTATGGGTCTTTTAGTGGGCTTTTCGCAAGAATTGAGCGAAGTGAAGGGCCGCTTAGTGGTGGTGAATCCGACCGAACAAAACCAACGGCTCCTCGACATGCTTGGCGTCAGCGAGGTCCTTCCGGTCGTGGCACAAAGCAGCCCAGCAGAGCTCGAATTCGTGGTAATTCCCGCAAGTCCAATGGTATCGCCGCTCCAGCGCCTCGAGATCATTCAGCGTGCGCATCAGCATTTAGTTGAGCTCAATCAAACGAATGTGACCAAATTCTCGGCATTTCTTGAGATGCTCGAAGCAGACCTTGAGAGACATCGCGGTAAATCGATGTAATAAAACGACTTATGTAAATACCCAGAAACTTGAAAAACTGGTATTTGACAGCGTGGGGGTGGCTCACATATTGCGCCTCCCACACGTGAGCCAGGGTGCTAAAAAGC
>JANMYZ010000265.1:0-11650 GCA_031382605.1 Planctomycetota bacterium
CACCGCGACCAGCGCGATTCGCGTGCATCTTGGCCAAATCGATAAGGCCAATGAATTTGTCCATCCGGACAAGTTGATCAGCATGGCAGACGAACCAGACCACGACGGCCTGTGCGAGCGCGAACAAGCGTATTTTCTGAAAGCCATTCGTGAGGGCATCGACCTCAACGATCACTGGGCTGCGGCGCGTGATAGCTTGGCGATTGTGCTGGCCGCTGAGCTGTCGATCCGCACCGGACAAGTGGTCGCTTTGTAACCGGATGAATCTGTCGCCGCTGACGAACTGAAACTACGAAAGCACTTTATGCAGCAACTCGCTCCGCCTTTTATTCTCAGCCGCTTGTCGGTGTTGTTCTTTCTGCAATTTTTCATTTGGGGCGCATGGTACGTGACCGGGGCTCGTTACATGAGCACCCACGAAATGGCGCGAGATGCTTACTGGCTTTACACCGCTGGCCCACTGGCCGCCATCATCGCACCATTCTTTCTGGGTCTCTGTGTCGATCGCTTCTTTAACGCCGAAAAAGTTCTGGCGACGTGTTTTCTCCTTGGCGGTGCGATCATGTGGTGCCTGCCAGTAATTGGCGACATGCCCGGCACAGCAGTGATGCAAACAAATGCGGCCGGAGCACAGGAAGTCGCGTGGTATACGCTCACCATCGCGGGCATCACGTTGCCCAAAAGCAGCTGGTTTAACTATGGTATTTTCGCGCACATGTTGTGCTACATGCCGACGTTGGCGCTAACCGCAGCCTTGGCTTTCCGCCATCTCCCAAGTGGTAACGAGCAATTTCCTTTGGTGCGTTTATGGGGCACGATGGGCTGGATTATTGCTGGCTTGGTGTTGGCTTTTGGCTTTACCACCATTGGCGCCGATGGAAATCCGATTGAGGCAGGTCAAGGCCCAGCGCAATTTTATATTGCTGCCATTACCAGTTTGGCCGTTGGGTTATTTTGCCTGACGCTGCCCGCAACTCCTGCTCCGAAAAAAGGTCAGCCATTCTCTGTGCGCGAGTTGTTTTTTGTCGATGCTTGGAAGGAATGGAGAAACCCGACTTTTGCGGCCTACATGATTTGCGCATTTTTGGTCTGTATTCCGCTGTCGGCATACTATGCGAATATCGGCAATCTGACCGGCGCTATGGGACTGAGTCATGCCACGGCCTGGGGCAATGTGGGCACGTGGCTGGAAGCCGGAATGTTGTTCCTGATGCCATTTTTATTACGTCGACTTGGCATCAAACGCATGATCGCCATTGGCATTGTAGCGTGGTCCGTGCGCTATCTTTTCTTCAGCTGGGCAACGGCAGAAGGCTCGATCCCCGCTGCATTTCTTGCTGATAAATCGGTGAATCCGGCTTATCCAGGTATCGTGCTTGGTGGCTTCCCTATTCCGTTCATGCACCTGGGATTCTTGGTTTACTTACTTGGTGTTGCGCTGCATGGCATTTGCTACGACTTCTTCTTCGTCGCCGGACAAGTCTACGTCGACAAGGTGACTCCATCTTCCATTCGTGGCCAAGCGCAGGCGATGAACATGTTCTTCACCCAAGGGCTTGGTTTGTACGTCGGCGCCATTGTCGCTGGATATTTGGGCGGCTGGGCTTTCGTCGACGCCAATGGCAAGCCTATCGCTCCTGATACCACCGCGTCGCTGCCCTATTGGTCACACTTCTGGCTGCCGTTAGCGGCCTTCGCGATCGTCGTGCTGATTGTGTTCTGGCTGGTCTTCCATTACCGCGAAGCGGAAAAAAAGACGAACGCGTAAGTGGACGTAAAACAACAACCGCCGATCTTGCGACCGGCGGTTGGGGTGGAAGGCGTTGTCGAATTGACCGGATCGCAGCCGTGAGGCGTCATCCAGGAACAGCAGGACTTTAAGCCAATATAAGTAGGCGGTATGGGTCTCCCAGCGCCCTGGTGATGTGCGTCCGGTGGGTCCGACGTATCCTTCCGCTTCAACGATACCTTGAGTTTAGTTCAGGCGTCAAGGAAACCTTCTACGCTCAATGACTGGCGGTTAGGCAGCGGGCGATTATTCGCCGAAACGGCTCTTCGGCTTGGTGCTTGCTGGTTTTTCGTCAGTTGGCTTCGGTGTGGCCGCTGGCGGTTCGCTCGGCTTTCCAGTGGCTGCTTCGAGTTGTTTTTTCAGCTCAGGCAAGGCGGCTTTGGCTTTCTCTAGCGAGGCCTTCAATTTGGCGAGAGCTTCATCATGGTTGGCCAGATCTTTTTCCCATTTGAGTTTGGCGCTGTTGGCCTTGGCGAAATCGTTGCTGGCTTCTTGCAGGGTAGCTTGGTTATTCGCGGCTTGTTGCTGTTGCCGATTGTTTTGATTTTTTCCTGAGGCGGCTGCCGCAGCCTCAATCTGTTTTTCCACTTGTTTTCCGCGGTTCTGTGCGCCTTGAACGTCAGCCTGTGCTTTGGCGAGTTCGGATTTGGCGTTGTCTCGTTTCTGAGTGGTGTCAGTAATTTTCTTTTCGCTGGTTTTGATTGTCCATTCGGCATCTTGAACTTGCTGTTCAAGTCGTGCGTTCGCGTTGTTTTTTGCTAAGGATTCTTTGGCCGCGGCGGCTTCATCTTTGGTCATGACCTTATTACCAACTTTGACCATTCCGGTGTTTGTCAGGTGTTCATCCTCGTTCACCCACGCATCGCCGACCTTGGTGAATCCAAGATCGTTGTATAATTTAGCGACGATGGGGCTGAAGGAGTCATCGGATTCTGCCTGCTTGGTGTGGGCTATCGCTTGGCTCACCAGGGCATGATCAAAGCACCAGCGTGCGAGAGCGCATTGATCAAACAGCGAGCTATCCGCTTTGGCGCGGCGAGTGTCGTATTGCGCCGTCAGTGATGGGACTTCAGAGCGCTTGGTGATGATGTTCTTCGGAACGGTGACGGAAGTGGCGGTCGCTTTATGGCGAATCATGACCAAGCGCTTCAATTCGAGCGTGGTTGCCGTTTCTTCGCCGACTTCACCGACGATGACGTCACCGTTGGTGACCTGGACCTCAACGGTGGCGGCAGCAAGGTGACCGTGGGCAAGGGGAATGCTCAGAAGTAAGGCAAGAGTGGGAATGAGTGCGCGCATGAGCGGTAGTCCTTTGATCAGGCAGTGAGATATCGCTAAATCTGTGATACCACAACGGTGAGATAGCCGTTGACTCTAAAAGCCGCATGATGACGGGCGTGGTCGTGGTTCGCCAGCGGGGAAATTGTCGCTTTTCTCCACAGGGCTTCGCGAAATAAGGGGTGATTTTAGTCGAATGTATGTGACGGGACTCTGGCGTCATACATGCGGTACGAGCGCTCAAATGCACCTCGTTTAGGCGTTGATTTGGGTAAACCTAAAAACCGCAATAGGAATTCAAACTTCCCCCGCAAAGGCGCAAAGACGCCAAGAAAAACAAGGGTTAGACTCAAAATTTAGGCGCTCAATGGCTTCACTAAACCAGTGAACTCTGTCTTTGCTGTAAGTCCTTTGCGCTCTTGGCGGCTTTGCGGTAAAATGGTTCTCTACTGCGTTTTTTAGGGTAAATGATCCGGCCTTTCACCGAGCTGGAATCAAGTGCTGAGCAAGGGCTTGGCTGACGGATAAATGGAGATCTCGTCGAGCGTGAGTCGGTGGCGAGTTGCTCGCGATGAGCCGGTTGCTTTTGATGCTCAGACTGGATTGCTTTACAACGCTTCGCTGAGTTTCAGGTACCGACAGCTGGGGATACATCTGTGATCATGACACTCGCCTTTCGCCATCGGTCGCTTGTCGTATTTCTGGTTGGTTTTGCCAGTTTGGGAAATGTCGTGGCAGCTGCCGCCGAGCCGCTGGGCGAGGTGCGTTTTAATCGCGATATCCGCCCAATTTTGGCTGAAGCGTGTTTTCATTGTCACGGTCCTGATCCCGCAAGCCGTAAGGCGAAGATGCGTTTTGATCGTGAGGAAGATTTCTTCGTCAAACGCGAAGATGGTTTCGTGGTGGTGAAAGGTAAGCCGCTGGAGAGTTTGCTGTATCAGCGCATCACGACGACGGATAAAGATGACGTGATGCCGCCGCCGGACGCGCATGTTCAGTTGCAGCCAGCGCAGAAAGACATGTTGCGTCGCTGGATCGAACAAGGCGCGTCGTGGCAGAAGCACTGGTCTTTTAATGCGCCAGAACGCCCGGTTGAACCGAAGGTTGTCACGCCCAAGTGGGCGCGTAACCCGATTGATGGTTTCGTGCTCGCCGGTATCGAAGCGGCCAAATTACAACCCGCCCCAGAGGCCGATCGCCCAACCCTTGCGCGGCGCCTAAGTTTGGACCTGACGGGCTTGCCACCGACATGGGAACAGGTTGACGCATTCGTTGCCGACAAGCGTCCTGATGCCTACGAAAAACTGGTCGACCAATTTATGGCTAGTCCGCATTATGGGGAACATCGCGCACGGTATTGGCTTGATGCGGCGCGTTATGCTGACACCAACGGCATGCATTTCGATAATTATCGTGAAATCTGGCCGTATCGCGATTGGGTGATCAAGGCGTTCAATACCAACCAGAAGTTTGATCAATTTACTATTGAGCAAATTGCCGGCGATTTACTGCCGAATCCCACCATTGCGCAAAAAGTCGCCACGGGTTTTCATCGTTGTAACACCACCACCGGTGAAGGCGGTACGATCGAGGAGGAGAATCTTGTCGGTTACGCCCGCGATCGAGTCGAGACGACGTCGTGGGTCTGGCTTGGTTTGACCGCCAACTGCGCGGTATGCCACGATCACAAGTTCGATCCGATTTCGCAGCGTGATTTCTATGCGATGAGCGCGTACTTTCGTCACACCTCTCAGCCTGCGCTTGATGGAAATGCAAAAGATTCGCCGCCGGTATTACGGATCCTGCAAGACCAAGATCGCAAACGTTCGGAAGAAATTTCAGATCACCTTGCTGTGGCAAAGATGGAACGTGATCATGCCAACAAAGACGCACGCGAGCGCTTCAATGTGTGGTTGAAAACCGCAACCGTGGACAGTTGGAATCAGGAATTGGCGAAAGACAGCGCGCCAGCGCAGTTGTTGTCGTTGACCGGGCCAGCAGGCGACCATGCGCTGAATGGTCGTGCTGGAACTCGCACGCTGGCGGCGACTTCGGTTAAGCCCGTTGAATGGGATGCGAGCGGTCCTTTGGGTTCAGCGGCGAAAGTAAATGGCGAAATGCAGATTGCTTATCCAACTGAGGTCGGTGATTTCGAAAAAGACAAACCATATTCCGTGAGTTGCTGGATCAAGGCAGATGCGGATTCCCCTGAGGGCATGGTCTTCGGGCGTATCGATGGCGCCGGTGGAATTCAGGGATGGGGGCTGTCGTTGGAGGGGAATGAATTCTCTGCGCATCTGATCCATCATTGGCCAGGCAATGCGCTGAAGATTCACACCAAAGGAAACGCGGTACAGCGCGGCACCTGGCAACACGTGTGCATGACGTATGATGGTTCGATGAAAGCTGCGGGATTGAAGATTTACGTTGGCGGCAAAGACGGCGGTGCGGAAATCGATGCGAACACGCTGAAAAACTCTATTCGTACGGCTGCGCCATTTATGCTCACGCCGGATGCCAGCCCGGCTTCCAGTGCGGCTTTGCTGACATTCAAGACGTCAGGTGGACCACTGGGATACGTGAAATGCGCTGAGGAAAACGGTAGTTTTGAGTTGAGCGGGCCGACCGATGTCGCTTATGGCGCCAATGGAAAATTTGCATTCCTCGCAAATAAAACCGGCAAGATTGTCTTCAGTAATGACACCTTCGGCGACCCTATTTCTGGGGTGGGTAAATCTGGTTACCGTAAAGTAAAAAACACTGGCATGATTGCGCTGCAATATATTCAATTTTATCAACAGGCGCTCGCAGCGGATGAAGTTGCGCGTCAGGCGGTTTCGATAATGGCGCGAAATCTGCTCACAAGCGAACCGGAGAAGCGCGATCAGCGCGTCATGGATCAATGGTTTGAAGCCATAAATGGCGGAAATCAGCAGGTGGCGGGAGCGCTTGCCAAAATCCGCACGTTGGAAGAAGAGGCGAAAAGGTTAACCGATCGCTCGGTGGTCGCGCACATTCAGGATCAGAAAGACGGCAAGGCGATGGCGCACATCTTGATGCGCGGTGCTTACGATAAACGCGGTGATGTGGTTGAACCGGCGGTCTTCCATGCGTTACATCCGCAGCCCGCAGATGCGCCGAAGAATCGTCTGGGCCTCGCGCGGTGGTTGGTGGCACCTGACAATGGATTGACGCCACGAGTCATCGTGAATCGCTTGTGGCAGGAATTTTTCGGCACCGGAATCGTTAAGACCAGCGAGGATTTCGGCATTATGGGCGACGCGCCGTCAAATCCGGAACTGCTCGATTGGCTGGCGGTCGAATTCCGTTCGGACTGGGATTATCAGCGGATGGTTAAGCTGATCGTCACCTCGGCGACCTATCGTCAGGTGGCAGTTGCCACGCCGGAAAAAATCGAAAAGGATTCAGCAAATCGTTTGTTGTCGCGCGGTCCACGTTTTCGCATGGACGCTGAAGTCATTCGCGATTACGCGCTCAGTGTCAGCGGCTTAATGGTTCCCACCATCGGTGGGGCAAGCGTGAAGCCATATCAGCCTTCAGGTGTATGGGAGGCCGTGGGTATGCGCGAAAGCAATACGAAAGCCTATGAACAGGGCCGTGGTCAAGCGCTCTATCGCCGTAGCATGTATTCTTTCTGGAAGCGCATGGCTCCACCCGCGTCGATGGAAATTCTGAATGCCACCAATCGTGAGACGTCTTGCTTGCGACGTGAACGAACCAACACGCCCCTGCAGGCGCTGGTGACCCTTAATGATCCGCAGTTCATCGAAGCGGCGCGCGTGTTGGCCGAGCAAATTGTGAAACTACCCGCAGATAAACAGGTGGCCGAGGCCGGTCGACGGACGCTCTTGCGGTCATTTTCCACGGCGGAACTATCGTTGATGCAAGACGGCTACGAAAAACTGCGGGCGCACTACGGTGCTCATGGCGATAACGCGAAAGCCTTGCTGGCCGTTGGCGAGCACAAGGCAGATGCCAGTTTGCCGTTCGTGGATCTCGCTGCCATGACCATGTTATGTAATGAGCTCATGAACTTGGACGAGACGTTGAATAAGTAAGGCAGCATTGATGGAGCGGAGGAAGGAATCTTGGTCGAAGCGATAGAGGGCCGCCTCTCATCGCTGACTATATTCAGTGAGCGCGTTTCTTGCTCCGTAATTCAGCATTCAAGACCCAGTGATCTTCAATCGGGTATTGTGACTTTCAACGTTCTGATGAGCTCTGAGTATATTTCCCGGGGGGATACCTGTGATCACTTCTCTTTGCTCTCGACATCTGGCTCTCGTCTCCGTTCTGATTGGTTTTTCCAGTCTGGGAAATATCGCTGTTGCCGCTACTGAACCTGCGGGCGAAGTGCGTTTTAATCGTGATATCCGCCCAATTCTAGCCGAGGCGTGTTTCCATTGTCACGGTCCCGACCCCGCAAGTCGCAAGGCCAAGATGCGCTTTGACCGTGAGGAAGACTTCTTCGTCAAACGCGAAGACGGCATGGTGGTGGTGAAGGGCAAGCCGCTGGAGAGCATGCTCTATCAGCGCATCACCACGACCAATGAAGATGAGGTCATGCCACCACCGGACGCGCACGTTCAACTCAAGCCGGCGCAAAAAGACCTGCTGCGTCGCTGGATCGAACAGGGCGCGTCCTGGCAGAAGCATTGGTCTTTCGATACCCCTGATCGCCCCGCAGAACCGAAAGTCTCCACGCCCAAGTGGGTGCGTAATCCGATAGATGGGTTTGTGCTTGCCGGGATCGAAGCGGTCAAATTGCAACCAGCGCCCGAAGCCGATCGTCCGACTCTTGCGCGGCGGCTTAGCCTGGATTTGACTGGCTTACCACCAACGTCAGAACAGATCGACGCATTTGTCGCCGACAAACGTCCCGACGCTTATGAAAAGTTGGTCGATCACTTGCTCGCAAGTCCGCATTATGGCGAACACCGTGCGCGCTACTGGCTTGATGCGGCGCGCTATGCCGACACTCACGGAATGCATTTCGACAATTACCGAGAAATGTGGCCATATCGCGATTGGGTGATCAACGCTTTTAATACCAACCAGAAGTTTGATCAGTTTACCATTGAGCAGATCGCCGGTGATTTGTTGCCTAATCCTACGATTGCACAAAAGATCGCGACCGGGTTTCATCGTTGTAATACGACCACCAATGAAGGTGGTACGATTGATGAAGAAAATCTCGCTGGCTACGCTCGTGATCGGGTCGAGACCACCTCGTGGGTGTGGCTTGGCTTGACTGCCAACTGTGCGGTATGTCACGATCACAAGTTTGATCCGATTTCGCAGCGCGATTTCTATGCGATGAGCGCGTATTTCCGCAATACCACGCAGCGTCCGACGGATGGAAACGTTAAGGACTCGCCACCGATTTTGCGTATTCCAAAAGATGAAGACCGCAAACGAGTCGACGAACTTCCTGGCCTTGTCGTAGCCGCGAAAAAGGAGCGCGATCAGGTCAGCAAGGAAGCGCGTGGTCGATTTGATGCGTGGCTGAAAGCGGCAACCGTCAATAGTTGGGATCAGGAACTCGCCAAAGATGCGGCGCCGACCCACCGCATTCCGTTAACGGCTTCAGCAACCGAGCCCACCGCGAATCAAACGCTAAATGGTAGCGCAGGAAAAGTGGTACTTGCGGCGACCTCCGCCAAACCAGCGAAATGGGATGAGAGTGGTCCGTTTGGTCCAGCGCTAAAGGCTGATGGCGAGATGGCCATCACGTATCCAACCGAGGTGGGTGATTTTGAAAAAGACCAACCGTACTCGGTCAGTTGCTGGGTAAAAATTGCAAAAGACACGCAAGAGGGCGCTGTTTTCGCACGAATGGATAACGAAAACGCTTATCGTGGTTGGGATCTGTGGTTGCAGGGCGGCGAATTTGCGACGCACCTGATCAGTCATTTCCCCGATGACGCATTGAAAGTTCGTACCAAGGGCAATCAGGTGAAGCGCGACACCTGGCAGCATGTTTGCATTACCTACGATGGATCCATGAAAGCGGCAGGACTGAAGGTTTTCGTCGATGGTAAATTCAACGGCTCAGAAACCGAAGCAGACACATTAAAGAGTACAGCAAAGACTACCACTCGTACGTCGACGCTCTTCCAACTTGCTCGGCGCAAATCAGAGCGACTGATCAACAATGTGGCTCTTCAGCAGCTCCAATTTTATAATCGGGCCATCAGCAATGTTGAGATCGCGCGTCAGGCGGCCTCGATGACCGCTCGGCAATTGCTTGCGACAGCACCAGAAAAACGCCATCCTCAGGCCGCTGATAAATTATACGGCATTATGGATGATTCCGACCAGCCGTTAGTTGAGACGAAGGCCAAGTTGCAGAAGCTGGAGGCGGAAGCGAAGTCGCTGAATGAACGGTCGACGGTCACGCACATTCAAGAAGAGAAGAGCGGCAAGGCGATGGCGTACATCCTGCTGCGTGGTGAATACGATAAGCACGGCGATCAAGTTGAGCCAGGCGTCTTCCATGCACTTCATCCGCAGCCAGCAGATGCACCGAAGAATCGACTGGGTCTCGCGCAGTGGCTGGTGGCGCCAAACAATGGCCTGACTCCGCGAGTGATCGTTAATCGTTTATGGCAAGAATTTTTCGGTGATGGAATCGTCAAGACCAGTGAAGATTTTGGCATTATGGGTGATGCTCCGGCGAATCCCGAATTGCTCGATTGGTTGGCGTCCGAATTTCGCTCGGACTGGGATTTTAAGCGGATGATCAAGTTGATCGTTACCTCCGCGACCTACCGCCAAGCAGGAATGGCTACGCCAGCGAAAGTTGAAAAAGATCCGGCCAATCGCTTGCTATCGCGTGGTCCAAGATTTCGCATGGACGCAGAAGTCATTCGTGATTATGCGCTCAGCGTCAGCGGTTTGATGGTTCCAACCATTGGTGGAGCCAGCGTTAAACCATATCAGCCAGAAAATGTATGGGAGGCCGTGGGCATGCGCGAAAGCAATACCAAGATTTATCAGCAAGGCCGTGGTCAGGAACTCTATCGCCGCAGTATGTATTCTTTCTGGAAGCGTATGGCACCGCCTGCGTCGCTAGAAGTCTTGAATGCGACCAATCGCGAAACGTCCTGTTTGCGACGTGAACGAACCAACACGCCGCTGCAAGCGCTGGTAACACTCAATGACCCGCAATTCATTGAGGCCGCTCGCGTGCTGGCTGAAAAAATCATCAAGCTGCCTGCTGATAAACAGGTGGCCGAGGCCGGACGCCGCACGCTTTTGCGGTCATTCACCGCTGCGGAATTGCCATTGATGCAGGACAGCCATGCGAAATTGCTGGTGCACTACCGTGCTCGTGCCGACGACGTCAAAGCTTTGCTGGCCGTCGGTGAACATAAAGCCGATGCCAGTTTGCCGTCGGTAGATCTCGCTGCTATGACCATGTTGTGCAATGAACTCTTGAACCTTGATGAGGTCTTAAACAAATGAACTCCACCAACCGCGCATCATCTATTCAACCACTTGCTGACTGGCGAGCTTTGCAAACGCGTCGTGCCCTGCTTGGGCGTGGCGCGGGCGTTATGGGTGGCGCCGCGCTGGCGTCGTTGCTGGGATCGTCTGGCAGCAGCTTGCTGGCTGGCGAGCCCGGTGCAGCGCATGTTGCTCCTGGTCCACATTTTAAGGCCAAAGCGAAACGAGTGATTTATTTGCACATGGTCGGCGGACCGTCGCAGATGGACTTATTCGATCACAAGCCTGGGATGCAGGAATGGTACGATAAAGATTTACCAAAAGAAATTCGAGGAGATCAGCGTCTGACGACGATGACTTCTGGGCAGACGCGATTCCCAATTGCCCCGTCGAAGTACAGCTTTACTCGACGTGGCCAATGCGGCATGTGGATGAACGACATGTTGCCGCATTTAGGCAAAGTCGCCGACGATATTTGCTGGATGCGCTCGCTGAACACCGAAGCCATCAACCACGAACCAGCGATGAGTCAGATGCAGACCGGCAATCAAGTGACCGGGCGTCCGTGCTTGGGCGCGTGGGCATCGTATGGACTGGGTTCGCTCAATGAGAACCTGCCGACGTTTGTGGTAATGGTGGCCACGCCTTCCAATCGTGAACAAGAACAGGCGATTTCCGGCCGCGTATGGTCGTCGGGCTATCTTCCTGGCATCCACGCCGGCGTATCGTTTCGCGCCCAGGGCGACCCCATTCTGTTCATCAATAATCCGCCAGGGGTCAGCGGCGAAGCACGGCGCATCACGCTGGATGGCATTGGAAAAATGAATCAGATCACCGCCAAACAATTTGGTGATCCAGAAACGCTGACGCGCATGGGCCAATACGAGATGGCGTATCGCATGCAGTCCAGCGTGCCGGAATTAACCGCCATCGACAAGGAACCGGCGAGCACGTTTGAGCTCTACGGCGACGACGCCAAAAAGCCCGGCACGTTTGCTAACTCCGCCTTAATGGCGCGCAGACTGGCTGAGCGCGGCGTTCGTTTCGTGCAGATCTATCACAACAATTGGGATCATCATGCCAACGTCGGCGGACGCATGCCCAGCCAATGTA